>CALBMD010000086.1 GCA_937896265.1 uncultured Pseudomonadota bacterium | reverse complement strand
CTTTATCTTTGCTGGTTGGGAAGGCGTTGGTCTTTGCTCTTTCCTTCTTATTGGCTACTGGTATGAGACAAGAGAAAACACCCAAGCAGCCGCCAAAGCTTTCATTGTGAACCGTATTGGCGATGTTGGTTTTGTTCTAGCAATGGTGCTTTTAGTGCTAAAATTTCAGAACCTCTCTGTGATGGAACTCAGCCGACTCTTTGCAAGTGCTGACACTGGCTTCCTCACTTGTGTTGGTGCTCTTCTCTTTTTTGCTGCAACCGGTAAATCGGCGCAGTTTCCGCTTTTTGTTTGGTTACCGGACGCTATGGCCGGGCCTACACCCGTGTCAGCTTTGATCCATGCAGCGACTATGGTGACAGCTGGCATCTACCTCTTTGCTCGTCTTTTTGGCCTATTTACTTTGATACCTGATTTCATGCCACTGGTTGCTTGGGTCGGCGTCTTAACTTCTCTCTTAGCAGGCAAAATTGCAATTGGTCAAAACGATGTGAAAAAGGTTCTGGCCTATTCGACTGTCTCACAGCTTGGATTTATGTTTTTAGCTCTGGGAGTAGGAGCCTACGACTATGCTGTTTTTCACGTTATGACCCATGCTTTCTTTAAAGCTGCTCTCTTCCTCTCTGCTGGCGCCTTAATTCATGCCTGTCATGGTGAGCAAGACATGCGCTATATGGGAGGCCTATGGCAAACATGCCGAGGTACCTTTATTATCATGGCTCTCTCTAGCGCTGCTTTAGTCGGCATCCCTCTCTTCTCTGGCTTTTTCAGCAAAGACGGTATTCTTCTTGCTACACATAGCTATCGCCAAGGGGGCGACATGCTCGTCATCTTAGGTCTTGCCAGTGTGCTGCTTACAGGCATATATACGGCCAGAATGATGGTGATGGTCTTTGCTGGTTCTTTTCGTGGTAAGAAAAAACCAGAAGCTACTCCCTGGCTTATGATGCTGCCTATGGCGGTACTGGCTAGTGGGGCTGTAGCTAGCGGTTATTTGAATGTACCGCAGTGGTTGACACCGCTTTTGCCAATGGACCGCGGAGAAGTAGTAGAGAGCACAGAGCATTTTCTCATGGCTACCTCTGCAGCTATAGGCATCCTAGGGCTTATGACCGGATGGCTACTGTTTCGCAAGAACTTTCGCCTTCCTGCTCTTCCTCTACGCTCAGCGTTAGAGAACAAACTTTATATCGATGAGATCTATGAGTACCTTGTGGTAAAACCTGTGGCTATCTTAGGCTTAATCTTAGCGCGAGCAATAGAAACCCTTTGGACTCGCACCCTAGCCACAGCCCTAAGCTGCGGCACCCTTGGCCTGGGAGCTATCCTTAAGGCCCAGCAAAACGGCGATCTACAAAGGTTTATGACGCAACTAGTCTTTGGTTTGGCTCTAGCAGCGGCTGCCTTTCTCTGGTGGACACGACTATGATTTCTACAGCATACCTTCTTCCCTGGATCTTGTTTTTGCCTCTGGGTGGAGCGGCAATGCTAGCTCTTTTGCCACGAAGCTTAGCTCACCTTAGCCGCCCCTTAGCTATGACAGCGGCAAGCCTGGCTGGCATACTAGGTGCCTGTCTTCTTACACAGTTTGATTCAAACATAGCAACCACTCAATTTGTAGTGAATACCCCCTGGCTTGAGAGCTGGGGTGTACACTTTCATGTGGGCATCGATGGCATGAACTTATGGTTAGTCCTTATGACCCTATGGCTAACCCCCCTCTTGATACTCGCCAGCCCAGCTATCGAGCAAGCCCAAGACCAAGCAACCATGCGACTAACTCTTGGCTTACTTTTAACTATTGAGACAGGTGCTCTCGGCACTTTCTTAGCTCAGGATCTATTCTTATTCTATGTCTTTTGGGAACTTATTCTTATTCCGTCCTATTTGTGGCTAGGGATAAATGGTCAGGGTGATCGCGTTAAAATTGCTCTTCAGTTTTTTATCTATACCTTTGCAGGCTCTTTGTTGATGCTATTTTCGGTGCTTGGTCTTCTCTGGCAGTACCATAGCCAATTTGGCCAGATGAGCGCTAGCTTGAGCGAGCTTGCGCGTTTGTCGATCTCTTTTAACGGCTTATGCAGTCCCCAGGGGTTATTATTTGTCGCTATGGCAGCTGGCTTTTTCGTCAAGGCACCCTTGATCCCATTACATGGTTGGCTATCTGCAACCTACCGCTATGCTCCGATGACTTTAACTATCTATCTCGCTGCCATCCTATCGAAAATGGGAACTTATGGTGTCGCCAAGGTTCTTTTACCTCTTTTTCCTGAAGCTGCAGCGACTTTTGCTCCCTGCCTACAGTGGGTGGCTGCTATTGGCATTGTCTACGGCGCTCTTCTTGCATTTAGTCAAACCGATATCAAATCACTGATAACATACTCCTCGCTATCGCATGTCAGTGCTATTCTGCTTGGTCTATTTTCTCTTAATTTAACCGGCTACACCGGCGCTATGTTTCAGATGATTAGCCATGG
>CALBMD010000085.1 GCA_937896265.1 uncultured Pseudomonadota bacterium | reverse complement strand
CTACTAATTCTATGACTATCTGCAAAATCCAACAACGTTGCAGCCTTTGCTCTTATGTGAACCAAGACTATGCCCATAGTCTTGAAACTAAGTTCCAACAAGGTTTGTCGGTTCTAGCCCCTTTTATCAAGGACGCTATCGCCCTACCACCAAAACCCGCTCCTAGACCCTTACATTACCGCTGCTCTGTCAAGCTAGCTGTCCGTGCCAACCCCAATCAGAAAGGGTCGCGCTTCCTAGTTGGTATGTATCAGCCTGGTACTCATCATGTCGGTCCATCTATGACCCGCTGCTCCGTACAACATGAAAAAATTAATGCTTTACTGGCTGATCTCATACCTTTATTAGTAAACTCACCGCTAAAACCCTGGGATGAAATACGCCTAGAAGGCGACCTAAAATACCTTGCTATTCGCATTTCTCAGCACAACGAAGAGATCATGCTGACTTTCGTTGTCTCACATCTTAGAGATACAGCTTCCTATCTAACTCTCGTGCATGAGCTAGTGGAACGCAATCACCAAATCAAGGTGAGCTATCTCAATATTGATACCAAGACTGATAATGCAATCTTTGGTTCTAGCTCCGTGCTGCTATGGGGTGAAGGGTCTTTACGCGAACAACTCCTGGGCCTTGATTTTCATCTTGGGCCAACAAGTTTTTTTCAAATCAATCCCTACCAAGCACAGATCGCTTACCAAACCATGTTAGATCTTGCAGGTCAGAGTAAAAGCGGTAGCGTTGCCTGGGATCTCTATTGTGGCATTGGCCCTATTGCTATGCTCCTGACGCAACAAGGCTACCGTGTGATTGGTATCGAAGAAAATCCACAAGCTGTGAATGATGCCGTAGCCAATGCTACTCGCAACAACTTAAATGTAAGCTTTCTGTCTGGCCGCGTCGAGACGACACTAGCCTCGCTTCCAGCTTGGGCAACAAAACCCTCTTGGATTATCGCCAACCCAGCAAGAACTGGTATTGCACCAGCAGCACGTGAGGTTCTAAAAAAGCAATTAGCTGCAGACTCAAAATGTGCCATGCTTTATCTATCATGCAATATAGAGACTTTGGCTCGTGATTTACAGGACCTTGAGAAGAGTGGCCGCCGCTTGAAGCAAATCACCGCATTTGACATGTTTGCTCAGACAAATAAACTTGAATGGTTAGCAAGCCTCTAACCGAAGAAGTGAAATTTTTTTGAAAGTTATCAATAAATTCAAAGGATTCAAAGTTCGGTTGGGTGCAAGGCGCGAGGAGGAGCGAAACCGCAGTGTACATATTGG
>CALBMD010000084.1 GCA_937896265.1 uncultured Pseudomonadota bacterium | reverse complement strand
AGCGAAGAGCCGATTGCGAAATGGCGTCTTCACTCCGATACGTAGCTTCTGGCAGACCCGCTACAATCGATGGATACCGGACGACCACTATTTGCCTCCCGTTAGGTTTGAGAGGTTCAGCGAAGCTAGGTAATCCACAGCAAAGATCACAGCTTTTTTTAGCTGACTCTCATCGAACTTGGCTAAGAGCACATCATCAGCTTTTGTTGGCGTCACCTTGACGATAAGGCGAATTGCTTGCATCAGCGGCACCATGATCAATCTGGCGGTACCTACCGCCGACGCTAGAGCCATAAGATGCGGATAAGTACTAAAAAGACCAATAAGCAATTGTTCCATAAGCAATTCTCCATTGCGAGAATACTGGTGGAGGCAGTTTAAGCCTCCAGTACAACAACGACGAAAGATGCAGAATTTAATTGGTTTTGTAGTTGTAGATACTTGGAAGGTTTTTTTCTTTACAAACCAGCTTTTGGTTTGCTAGTTTCGAGGTCTGAATAATCCTAAAAGTTTCAGACCGTTTAAAACAAGAGTGCAATCTTGTTTTAAACACCCTCTTTATCTATTTATTTTACATTCCTTTAAAAAAGATAAATAAGATTCCCTTACGCACCCTGAGTCGCATAGTATGTTACTAAATTTTTGGCGTCAAATAAAATATCAATAGACGCAATTATTTTCGTCGACCTTAAGGATATAACATTGTGCCTAATTTTATAGATGATGCTAAGCTGGCTGGCATAAAAGACTTCTTCTCACATGAATTAAAAAGAAACCGAGAAGAACGGAAATGGAATCAGTCACAAGCGGCTGATTTTTTAGGAATAAGCGAGAGAACCTACCAACGGTTAGAAGACTCTAAGGTTTTTGATTGTGCTTTTAGCAAAGCAACCAAGTCTTTTTCAGGCTGGGCAGCATTTTCAAACTACTCCTTAAAAAATTGGTTTATAAAAACATGCTGTCCAGATGATCAAGATGAAGTTCGAACAAAATTCAAATGGGAAACAGAGATAATTAAACTCTTTCATATGATAAATCCAGCTATCCGAAGAGCATTCTCTAAAAATATTGAATCACAGCAAATCGAAAAAGCTGAGTTAGTCATATTAATATCAAACTACCTATTTAACATGAAAATTGAAGATCTAAACGCCGTTTTTGGCTTTTTTGCTATGATAGATAAAAAAGACTCAATCCCTAAAAAAGCTATTAAAAATTATCTTGATGCATCTCTTGAGTTGCTTAAATGAAATTTACTTTACTCTGGGTCTTTCTTCTCATCAATTCCGAACAAATTTTTGCTATGGAGTCTGGATCTTATATTGGCAAATATCTAGAAATATATTTACCAGAACCTGGTGTAAAGGAAAATCTTAACGATATCTTAAAAGCAAAATTTACACGAAGTGAAAGTGATATTCCTCAATTCGGATATACAAACACAGTTATATGGGCAAAATGCTATTTCCATAGAGATTGGCTTTTAGAAATCAATCACTCATCGATGGATGATATAGAGCTTTATCGCTTAGATCGAGTGAAAAAGAAATTAGTTTTAATAAGCAGGTATGGTGATCAATTACCTTTTCCAAATAGAGAGCACTATTATCGCAATATTAGTTTCAAAGTTGAAAGTGAAAAAACTTATTTTCTTAAAATGAAAACAGGATCCAGCTTTAAAATTCCAATACGAGTTTGGGATAATAAAGATTTTTTCAAATTTTGTATTACGGAATACATTATTTTCGCCCTATTTTACGGTGTATTAATCGCGTTTATTATCATGAATAGTATTTTGCTATTATTCACGAGAAAAGCGAAATACACTTGGTATATCATATTTTTAATATCATTCATCCTTTTGCAATTAAGTGTCGATGGCTTACTCTTCCAGTTCTTTTTGCAAAATCTACCTGAATACAAAAAATCAGCATCTCTCTTATTTTTAGGAGCTTATGTTGCAAGCATGCTTTTATACTACCGGGATTTCATGAAATCTAAGGAGAGATTAAAAAAATTTCATATAGTTACAAGTCTTTTCTTACTTATGATTGTCCTTTTTTTAATAAGCATCCCATATTTTCAATACTCTGCTCTTCTCAATATAGGATTTATTTTTCTTCTAACTGTGAGCTACCTTATCTTGCTTGGAGCGATTGTAAACAAACTTAATATGAATGAATCTTCATCTATTGTACTTGCTTCAAGCGTCTTCGAAGTAGCAGCAATAAGTATTTATATTTTAAAATCGAAAAATTTGATCTCATTAAATACTTTCACTGCGCACAGTCCTAAGTTTCTATATATTGGTCAATTCATTACCCTTAACATCGGAATTTCAGCATACATAAGAGAAAATGAGAAACGCGCGGTACTTTTTGAAAGTATTACTCGTGTCCTAGACTATCTCGAGCATGAAATTAAAAGACCATTTTCTAAATTAAGATATAAACTACGTGAAATTGAGCGCGGAAAAATCACTGAAAAAACTGCCTTATTGGAGGTAATAGATGTTGAAAGAGATATCGAGAAAGTTCGTGAGACTTTTTCAAACTTAACGTCGTTGGCTGTAAATAAATTTAAGAAAGACCAACAGAGCCCTAGACTCCCAATCAGCGATGCTATTGCCTCTATTAAAGCTGGTAGTGATTTAGTTACAAAAGCAAGAATTATTTTTGATTTCAAGCACTCTCGAAAAATTGATATCAATCGCCACTTGATGAAAATAGTCTTTTTGAACCTAATTGAAAATGCCTTAGAGGCTACAAGCGGAAATACCGAGATAACTATTGGATCCTTCGAGCAAAAAAATCTTTTAATTATGTATGTTTTTAACACAAACAGTTCGATACCTGAAGAAATGGTGAAGAAGATTTTCTTACCAGGTATTACTAAAAAAAGAAATGGCCTTGGTTTAGGTTTAGCAATATGCAAAGAAATAACTATAAAACATGAAGGTAGAATATGGGCGAAAAGCGGCGATAACTTTACACAATTTTTCATCTCATTAGAAAGATCTTCCGAAAACGATCTGTCTAAAAATGTTTCTATGGAAACAATGATCAAAAAAGATAATTTACCACATCCTGAAATGAAAAAGTATATTGAAGATCGTCTGAAAATGGAAGATAGGCAGGTGCAAATCCTATTTCTAGGCATAGATATTGATTTAGCAGATAGCTTGCATGATTTGTGTTTAATTTTTGGTGATCAAGTTAATTTTGGAAAATCTTTAACTCTCAATGAGATTTTAGAAACATGCAGCATCTTTGATATCATCTTTTTTGAAGAAGGATTTATTACCTCAGATGATCTAAACTTAATCCCTAAATGGGCTCATAATGTGCTTCTATCTCTAAATGGGATAACGTCAAGCTTATCAGATAGGTTTGATGCGATGATAGAAAAGCCAGTTCTTGAAATAGATTTCATCAAAATTGTCTATAGGTATTTGTGTTCTAAAAAGTCGAATGTTTACAATATTGTATTTATTGATGATGATAAAAACTCTGTTAATGAGTTTATTGAGGTTCTAAAACAAAAAGAAATACGCTGCAAAAAATTCATAACTATTGAAGTAGATGACGTTCTTGATCTTATTGAGAATGGTAATAAAATTGATCTTATTGTCGTTGATCGGTTCATCGACAGCAATGATTTACTAAAGACAAATATTCCAAAACTTTTTCAGGACTATGGTTACACCAAGAAAATAGTCCTTTTTACAAATTCAAATATCGCTGATGGATCTAAGCATGGTTATGACTATATTTTAGATAAATCATCAATTGATTTTAATAAAATTTTTGGGGCGCTTAGTTAATGAGGGTTTACACACAAGAAGATATTAAAAAAAGGCGCAATTCCTCAGACTTCACTGCTTTAAAAAATAAGGTGCAATTAGAGAAACCTAACTCTAAGACTATATACATATTTGACATTGATTTCACTATATTAAACCCTTTAGAACCATCTTTACATCTTGGTACTATTTCATTATATCGGAAAGACTTTTACAAGTTTCTTTCTAATATGAAACTGGAACAAAGACAAAAACTCTTAAATTATGTTACCTACTATGATAAAGTTAAGTTAGTACACTCAGGTATTCCTTCATTAATAAGCTTGCTAAGCAAAAAGAATATTGCCACAATTGGTCTATCTTCGATGGCGTACGGAGATGTGTGCCATTTAAAAATGGTCCACGAAGAAAGAAACCGAAATCTAACAAAATACAAAATTAAATTTTCTCCTTCATTCATCTCCCTCTGTAATTCATTCCTTATACAGAAAAGTTTTTTCTACGACGGCATTCTCTACTCTAATACTGTTGAAAGAGAAGGTAAGGCCCTTGCTTTTTTTCAGCTTTTAAGTAACTACAAGAATGATTTTGACCAAATTATTTATGTCGACGATAATGAGGACAATTTTCTAGAAATGAAAAAGTATATAGAGGTAAACCAAATAAAGATTGGGTTCGACTGCTTCCATTTTCTTGAGGCTTATAATGTTCAATGCGATCAAGTCTCATTAGAAGATTTCACAAGCTTTTGGGAGAAACGCCTACAAGAGATAAAAGCGCCCACTATTGCAAAGTGAGACTTGATTAAACGGGCGATCGCGCAGGAATTTCATTCACATTTTCAATCGTCAATCCCATTGCCTCTGCTATTTCTTTAGGTAAACTTTGAAGCAAGGAAAATTTCAAGAAATGCCTTTGGTTGCAGTATTTTTATACCTTCATGTGTGCCGAGAGAAACCAAATCTCTTCGATCACCAGTGATAATAAATTCACTCTGACTCTCTATTGCACATTCGAGCACTCTATTATCAGCAGGACATCTTTCAATTACACTAATCGAAAAATTAGGTGTGTACCATTCTACTTCGTCATAAAAAGGCTCTGTAAGACTTGTGTATTCGTTCTCTGTCAATTTAAATTTAGGCTTCATTAAAACCCTATCCATTTCAGACTTTAATAGAGGCGAGCAGCAGCAAACCAGCTGGCGAACTAAAACCAAATCAATTATTTGCCCAGGTAAACCTCCAAAAAGGAGCCCTGATACAAGAATATTCGTGTCAATTACAACTCTGATTTTATTTTCGCTCTTCATCAATAGCAGCCTCAATATCAGATTCGTTTATACCAGCTTTTCTCAACCTAGAAGCGACAACTGATCTAGTTTTCTCAATTTGTTTCATTTTTACATATTGTCGGACTGCTTCTCGAAGAAATTCGCTAATTGTGCGATGTTCACTTTGTGCTGCTTCTTTGATTTGGTCCTCGAACTCAGGAGGAACTGAGAAAGACATAATCTTGCTAGTACGCATTCTTACTCCGTTAGTAATACTTTATAATAATAAGTATTACTTTAATATACCAAACATTTCAATATCCTATATTCCAACTCCTGAGGTGGGAGTGCGCAACCTCCTTAGAATAGAGGTAATTTAGTTTGAACTCTCAGCGAGGGATAAGCTTCCAGCTTCTCAATTTCACCCCAAGCACATGAGCTAACACGATATTGAGCAATAGGAACAACCACTGCTGATAAACCAAGGCTTGTCCCTGCGCTCCAGCCACGGTGGCACCAACATCAGCAACACTCACCAACTCCTTACGTAGCTCTGCTATCTGATGACTGTATCCACCTGGTTCGTTTAAACGGTTTCTAAGAGTCTCTATCTTGGTTGGATAAGTCTTAGCATCAAGTTGCTCAATACTCGCAATAGCGGAAGCCTCTAGCGTCTCAAGCACGCCGATTCTTTTTTTGATCGCCTCAGCCTCGGCTCCTTGAGTCATAGTACTTGCGGTCTTGGTGCCGATTGTGTTGAGTTCCCCAGCTCTTAAGAATTGAGTCCAATTATCTGTGAATGATTGCCTCTAAGACTACGTATGACTATATAGAATGTCTATTAATGTTTACATATGACTGGGGTCGTGTAACGCATTGATATATAAACATTAATAGGTTTTTAGGAACACGATACTGCGCATGATAGAACACGATACTGCGCATGATAGAACACGATACTGCGCATGATAGAACACGATAC
>CALBMD010000083.1 GCA_937896265.1 uncultured Pseudomonadota bacterium | reverse complement strand
CGCGCAGCTCTCCAGAACACCGTCTTATGCCAGGCTGCTATTACAAATTAGCTCTAATCCAAGTTGGCTAAGGATTTAGGAACATTTCCTGGGTAAACTTTAAAAAGTTCCACTTCTTGGCTTAAGTATTAAGCGCGCGAAGGCGTTGTTCAAGTTCTTGAACTCTGGCTTCAAGAAGAACTACGCTTTGGGCTAGCAAAGCTACATTCGAATTAAATTCCATTTGGTTGGTCAAGGCTATAGATAAAGCAGGTCTGGCTATCCGAAAGATCAACCACTTAAGACGAGCTTTTAAACTGAAGAACTTTCCCCCAACATCAATAAACTTTCGAGGTCCTAATTCCGTGGCTTTTTGTCCAAGCTGCATAGCAACTTCTGGATTAAAAGATAAAGTGGTATTAGGCTCGACTTTTTGGTTGAAAATCAAATCTGGATTTTTTTTTTGATAGCCATCATAGATAATCTGGATTTGGCTTTTTTCGGCATCGCTAAGCATAAGAATTCTTTCTAAAAATAGTTTGGTCAGGAGGGGTATTTTTTAGTAATTTTACAATCAGTTTGTTTGTAGTCATAAAACCCTTCCGAGTTAAAACACCCTGCAATAAGGTCGATGAATTGTCCATAGTTGATGCCTAAAGAAGTTTTTTTGCTGCCATCAGCTGCCACCTCGCAAGGCTTATTTAGACTGCAATCATCCTTATATAGGTCTGCATCATTGGCTGTTGTATTCACTAGACCAATAATTTTATTCGATTCTTTGGCAAAAATTGGTG
This sequence comes from uncultured Pseudomonadota bacterium, assembly GCA_937896265.1. Taxonomy (GTDB): domain Bacteria; phylum Bdellovibrionota_B; class Oligoflexia; order Oligoflexales; family Bog-1112; genus CALBMD01. The sequence goes on along the minus strand of CALBMD010000083.1, from coordinate 8,252 downwards.
ATCCTGAACTGCCCCCCACAATACTGCATTGGGTGAAGCGAAAGCTATCGTTAAAGCTAAAATCACCTTCCTCTAGAGAGACACTGTCGCCTAAAAAACAAGAAGCTATTTTTAGGTTGATGTCAGTGACTCCCGATTGGGGGACAGCAATATTATAAATAGGGGTGCCGCTTGCTGCTCTAGCTGCCAGTTCGTAGGACTTGACGCCTTTTGCTGTTAATTCTTGAAAATTTGTTGATTTTAATCTTATCAGAGCGATATCGGTATTTAGCATCGAATAAAAAACTACTTTGTCCGTAGCAAATTTTAGCGTTGTTCCAGCCTGAATTCTTTTTTTGTAATAAAAAAAGGAAACATTAGCTTCTATATCTAAAGCGTCTTGATCTTTATAAATCACTTTTGATGGGTCTGGGGGGTTGATTGCGCAGTGGCCGTTTGTTACAAGATAAGCAGGTCGGTTATCATTACCACTAGTCTTTATGAGGCTGGCTGTACAGCCATCATAGTCTAAATATCCGACGCCGCTATAGGCGAGGTCGTCGTTATTAGCAGAGTCTAAGATTCGCCAATCTACCAAAGAGCAATTTACAAGATCATCATCGATTTTAATACCATCTTTTCCAAAGACAGCGCGGTGTTGAAGTGCCATTTTGGCGTATTCAACACAATGGTCTTGAGAAGTTTTAGGTGAAAGCCTGTTTATAGATTGCTTTTGACCACAATTTGACAAAAAAAAGAGGGTAAAAAGCAGAGTATATCTAGACATAGCTACTCCGATTCACCTAAAGGGAAGTCGAAGTTTGTTTTGTTGCCAGCAACTTCTGCTATGTACCATTTCTCATTTTCTTTTAGCAAAATAACTGAACTTTCTGTGGTGATGGTAGCAGATTGTTTATTGGTAGGTTCGTGAGCTTGCTTTTCTTTATATTGCAGGTGGAAAGTGAGCTGAATCTCCCGAGGGCTTAAATCTTTGCGTTCTACGATACTAAATTTTTCAATAGAATATCTTTTGTCGATATAAGCTTCGCCGATAGTTTCTTCGTCAGCGCCAGCTAAGACTGTTTTGAGCTCGGCAGTTGTATACTCCATAAGATCATACTTTTGCTCTTGGCGCTCCATGTTCAGTGCGATGTTTAAATAGGCTTCCAAGACTTCTTCAGCTCCCATTTCAGAGTGGGGTTTGCTGCACATTTTGGTGCAGGCTGTGAGAAAAAAGAACAGGACAAATTTTCTCATGTTGCTTTTCCTTGTTAGGGTTGAAGGCTTTCTTGGCTCTGGGAAGTTGCCATTTTAGGAAGTTTAAGTGGCACATTTTTGTCTTTGTCGCGTCCTTTTGCGCGAAATGGGACAATGAAATTGTGTTCATTCGGTAGATTGAGTGTGTCGGCTTTAGATACTTCTATCCTGTTTTTTTGTTGCGAATAGTTAGTATAGTGCTTATGGAAAAAAGTTAAAAATATTGCCTGTAGTTTGGGGTCAGCTGGATTCAAGTTAGTTAACTTACCTGTATCTAAAGTATCTTGAGATACGTACAAGGTGTTATCAATGAGAATAAAAGTGGCAAAAGGCCCCTCTATTTTCTCATTTGGAAAATCAAGAGAGATCCCTTCGCTTTGGAAATTGCTTCTGCTCATACTAGAGTTTGGGTCTTCCCAAAATAAACCACGTACGTCTAAGTCTCTATACTTAGCTAAAGACAGTGATGTTAAAAGAATTCTGTTTTGAAAAGGCTTTCCAGCAAAATATATCCTTTGCTGGGCAGCTGCAATTCTCTCAAGGATCGGGTTCTCAAAGCTGCTTTTTTGATAAAAAGCCAGCAATAAAGGGCAAAGGAAATAGAGTAGCCGGAGGGTTAGCTTGTTTTTTAAAAAAAAGCGGGTCATTTTAACTTTTTAATAATGAATGATCCAAAACCGTCCATAGACTCTTTGTTTCCCGAATATATTAAGAGAATATTCTCTTTTGTGACAAAACGTTTAAAATAGTCCGGTAAACGTCTAATCGGAGAGACTACTTCTATTCTATCTGCAAATGCGTTCCGGATCCATTCTAGTTGCTGATATGTTTCTTCAGGTTCAAAAGAACAGACAGAATAAACAAGCTCCCCTCCTACTTTCAGGATCTTGAAGGCTTGCGCAAGGAGATCTTTTTGAATAACAGCCATTTTGTTTGTAATACTAGGAGTCTTTAGCCATTTACCATCAGGATGGCGGCGCAGCACACCAAGGCCGCTGCATGGAGCGTCTAGAAGGATCTTATCAGGAGCTTCTGCAGGGATGTAGGAAAGGAAATCCTGTTCTACCCATTCTGGTTGAGGGTGGCCTAGCCGTTCAAAGGTGCGTCTTGCCTTTTCAAGCTGCTTGGCGCTCTTCTCTATGGCGGTAATCTTGGCAGTTCCTTGACTGAGTTCATAGATCTGGCTTGTTTTGCCTCCTGGCCCACAGCAAGCATCGATGATTCTCTCTTCTTGTCTAACATCCAAAAGTAGAGGTATTAGCTGAGAGGCTTGGTCTTGGATAGTAAAATAACCCTTTGCAAAAAGACTGCCTTCGTTTGTTGCTGGAGCAGATTCTAGTTGTAAGCAGCTGCGTAAATGACAGCGATCTGATTTAGTCTTCTCATCCCTCAATAAGAGGTTGCGTAATTCAGGAATCTCTTCCTTTTTGACCTTGATCTGATTAACTCTCACTGTATAGGGCGGTAGCTGATTATTGGCCGCTAATAAATCTTTAACCTTATGGAAATTAAATGAACGACTCCATTTCTCAACAATCCACTTTGGATGAGAGAACTGCAGCGCCAGATACTCTATAGGTTGTTTGTCTTTGTCAGGCTTGGCAAAGTATTCAGCGCGCCGAGAAATAGAGCGAAGGATGCCATTTACAAAATTAACAGCCGCTGGATTGCCTTTTTTACGGACATATTCAACGCTTTCATTGACAGCAGCTCTATCTGGCACTCTATCCATATAAAAAATCTGATAAGACCCTAAGATCAAGGCAGTTTTAATATCATCTTGGACGCTATCAAGGTCGCGTTTAGAAACTTTTTGTAGGATCCAAAAAATCTTGTAATACCAGCGAAGGCCACCAAAAAGAACTTCTTTGGCAAAGTTGCGGTCTATACGAGCTAGAGGAGGTTTTGCCTCTTGAAAAGCTTGGTCAAGAAGTTCGTTAGGGTCGACCTTTTCCTTCATAACTCGAGTAAAGATATCGTACGCAATTTCTCTGGAGCTAGTTAGTTTATGGCTCAAAGTTTGTCTCTTGGTTTAATCGCAGATAAAAAAATAGGTGGGAAAGTATAAGGCTTTCCCACCTATTACGTCGCTAATTCATTACTATTTTGATTCCGCTTGAGAAGCTTGCTTTTTACCAGAAGCCTCTTGAGCTGCTGTGAAAGCATCTGCAAAAGCAGTTTGAGGCTCTTTGACAGAGCTTAAGTATTCTTTTAGTTCATCGCCTTCGAGACCTTGCAAATGAGCTTTGCGAGATAACGAGAAGCGTCGCTCTTCAGAATCGCTTGAAAGCACGATAAACTCAACCTGATCACCTTCTTTTACAACTTCGCTAGGCTTTTCGATTTGCTTGGTGTCAAGTTCGCTGATGTGAATCATACCTTCAACACCTTCAGCTAGCTGGACAAAAACACCGAAGTCGGTGAGTTTTGTTACAACGCCTGAGCTCTTAGTGCCTGATCGGAGTTTTTCAGCAACTTTAACCCATGGGTCTTCAGAAAGTTGTTTAATACCAAGAGAGAATTTCTCGCCTTCAGTATCAATTTGAAGAATCTTGGCTTCAACTTCATCGCCTTTTTTGTACACATCGCCTGGGTGTTTAATACGCTCAGTCCAGCTAATATCAGAGATGTGAATAAGGCCATCAATGCCGTCTTCGACACCTAAGAACATACCGAAATCAGTGATATTGCGAATCTTGCCACGAATAACGTCGCCAACTTGGTACTTCTCTTTAACGATTTCCCAAGGATTTGGTTCCATTTGTTTCATGCCAAGACTAATGCGTCTTGCTTCTAAATCGATAGCAAGAACTACAACATTGACTTCGTCACCGATAGAAACCACTTTAGATGGATGACGGATCCTTTTTGACCACGACATTTCACTAATGTGAATCAGACCTTCAATGCCGTCTTCTAACTCAACAAAAGCGCCGTAATCAGCTAAGCTGACAACAATTCCTCTGGTCTTTGTGTTAACTTCATACTTCTGAGCAGCCTTAACCCAAGGATCTTCTTGTAGCTGTTTGAAGCCCAAAGATACTCTTTGGCGACCTTGGTCATAGCTAAGGACTTTGACTTCAACTTCTTGGCCAACTTCAAAGAGCTGACTCGGATGATTGATGCGGCCCCAAGACATATCAGTAATGTGGAGAAGACCATCAATACCACCAAGATCAACAAAGGCACCGTAGTCGGTAATATTTTTAACGATACCTTTGAGAATAGCTCCTTCTTCAAGGTTGCGTAATGTTTCAGTGCGCAACTTATCGCGATCTTGTTCAAGAAGAACGCGGCGGCTAAGAACGATATTGCCACGTTTTTTGTTGAACTTAATGATCTTGAAGCTAAAGGAGTTGTTGATTAGCTTGTCAAGGTTGCGAACAGGACGCAAATCTACTTGTGATCCTGGCAAGAAGGCCTTAACGCCGATATCAACAGATAGTCCGCCTTTAATGCGGGCCATGATGATACCTTCAACAATTTCATCATTTTCATAGGCTTCAGAAATTCTATCCCATGCACGGAGCATTTCAGCTCGCTCACGGCTAAGGACCATTTCTCCCTCGTTGTCTTCGAAACAGTCGAGGAATACGTCAACTACATCGCCTGGTTTAATTGTAACCTGGCCGTTTTTATCTTGAAATTCTTGAATTGGCACTTCAGCGTCTGTTTTGTGACCAATATCAATGCGTACAGCATCGTTAGTAATGCGGATTACAGATCCGCGAACAATGGTACCTTCTTTGATGCCAGAGCCGCCTGGATTCTCATCTAAAAGAGCGGAAAACTCTTTATCTCCGCTACCTTCTTCCAAGTCAAAGTCGCTATCGTCTTCCCATTTGACTTGCCCAATGCCGGCTAATTTTGATTCTGATAAGTTCATAATTTTGAGGTTACTCCTGTGGCTCTCTGGCGACGACCTCTTTCGTCTTTAGAGAAGTGTTTTAAAAAGCGTTGATATTATTGCCAAGCATGTCAATTAGCACGGAAGTTAAGAAATAGCAAGGTATTGTTACTTGCGGCTAAAGTCCAGCTTGACGCATGGAATGAGCAAGTTCCTTTTGATGGGAGGTCAGAGAGTTTGGGACCTCTATTTCAATGACCGCTAAAAGGTCACCACGCTGGTTGTTGCCAAACGCTGGAAAACCCAACCCTTTGAGGCGCATTTTTGTTCCTGTGCTTAGTCCAGGCGGTATTTTGATTCGCTTCTCAGGAGTGTTTACATCAAGGGTTGGAATATCAATGGATGTACCTAAAAGAACATCTGATATCTTTAAGCGAACGGCTATCTCGAGATTTTGGCCTTCTCGCTTGAAGCGAGGATGATCGGATATCGAGATGAGAATATAAAGGTCGCCAGCTCCCATTGGGCCTGCGCCTCCTTTGCCAGCAACCCTTAGCTTTGCACCGTCATGAATGCCAGCGGGAACCCTTACTGAAAGTTCGCGTTCTTCACCGTTATTTAAACGAAAGCGAATCTTTTCATCGCTGCCTCGGAAAGCCTTTTCTAGACTGATTTGTAACGGATATTCAAGGTCTTGACCCTTTGCTTGACGAGGGCCTCGTCCACCGCCACCGAAAATACTACTGAAAATATTTTCAAAGCCACCACCTTGAAAGTCACCGAAAATGGAGCTAAAATCTGCGCCTTTAAAAATATCGTCTCGGGAATAACGTTGGTGAAACTGGTTAGAGCCAAAGGTGTCGTATTGCTGTCGTTTGTCTTTGTCAGATAGCACAGCATAGGCTTCACTAATTTTTTTGAATTTTTCTTCTGCTTTCGGATCCCCCGCATTGCGATCGGGATGAAACTGTAAAGCAAGCTTGCGGTAAGCTCGTTTGATGTCATCTTCAGAAGCGCCTTTTTTGACGCCAAGTACTTCGTAGTAGTCAGACACTAAGATCCCCTTCTATTTTCAAGGGGCCCCATAAGAAGTCCCCGGCATAATCTTCAATGTAAATCTTTGCCGGGGCTTGTCAATACTTAGGGATGGATGGGCTCACTGTAGTTTAGTTACTCTTCGCTTTTATTATTGGCATTTACCAATTTTTTACTGTGCTGATTTTCTATTTTCTTACGTTCACGGTAAAGTTTTTTCTTAACAGCAATTTTTTCGCGGTTTGCTTCACGGTAAGATTTGGTTTTCAAAGCAACGCGATCTTTATTTTGTAAGTACCAATCACGAGCATAGTCAGCAATTTTAGATTTGTTTTTTTCGCGATATTGACGTGCTCTATCAGCAATTTCACCTTTGTTTTTTTCTCTGTATGCTTTTGCATAATCAGCAATAGATGATTTATTCTTTTCTCTGTAGAGTTTACGACGCAATGCGATTTTTTCTTTATTTTTGCGGTAATACTCTCTGGCATAAGCGATTTTTTCTTCGCGAGTTTTTCTTTTGCTGCCATTTAGAAGCTCTAAATCAAAAGCTTCGTCTCCACTTTCTTTTGCTAATTTTGTCTCTTTCTCAATCATTTTAAATTGCCCCATCTCGATCATGTATCTAAGGAAGTCACAACTAACTGACCGGATTCAACTACAAAATGAAAATTTTATAAAGGGGTATGGGAGCAAATTCCTTCTCAAGAGCAAAGTTAATGGTTAATAACTTTCCAACTTCACTCGCATCCCGCCATCAAATGGTTGTATTCCAGCCAATGTTTTGGTAAGGGGCTAAATTTACATATTATTTGACGAATACGAAGCGAGCTGATTTTTAGTTAAATCTTTTGAAAACAAGGACAAAAATTGCCCTATTTTTTGATCCAAAACATTAAGTTTGTCATAAAAATTGCCGATGTCCACCCGAGTTAATAGTAAAATAGGGCATATGGTTATGATTCGATCAATTTTTTCTTTATTTTTTCTTTTATCTTGCAACGCGGGTGAAGGGGGAGGTGGGCGTGGTTCAAATCGGGTTTTGGGTGTGGGAAGTAGTGGTGGTGAGCTAGGTAATTCAAGCGGTTCAAGCGGTAGTTTGGGTACTAGTGGTGGTCTGCATGTCTCAGGTTCTGGTGGTGGTTTAGGGACGGGTGGTCATGGAGATAACAATCCTAAAACGCTTTATTATCGAGCAAGCTCCTCTAATATTCCGTTTGCCCAATATATTGGCCGCTCGCTTGGTGATATTCTTAGCTACAATTTTTGTGAAAATAAAGATGGTCACTTATTGGATGAAGCAGATAAAAAATCCTTTAGGAGTCTGTTGCAAGTAAAAGTTATCAAGGATAAGATAGCTGCTTTGAAAGCTGATCCAAAAGCTCACTGCAAGCAAGATCTAGTTGATTTTCTAAAGAAGATCAAAGAGCTTGATCTTTCTAATTTGGGGATTAGTAGTCTAGCTATCTTGAGCGGTTTTCAAGACATTGAAAGACTTAACTTAAATAATAACCACATACCTGATCAACAGCTTGGTTATCTTACTGGAGCAAAAAAGCTACGCACTCTTTTCATTGCTCAAAATGGTTTGACTTCAGCAAGTGTTCTGAAAGAAGTTCCTTCATTAGTGAGCATTGATCTTCATTCTAATGAATTGACTGAAATTAATTTCATCCCTTATATGCCAAATATTCGGCGGGTAGATGTTTCTAAAAACAAGCTTCAAAATATTGCTAGCATCTTGAATTATTCTGAGCAATTTAATGCAAGCTTTGTGTTAAATGTTGAAGGTAATCCAAATGTAAGAACTGAGCTTAATTCTGTAGAGGAAAAAGAGCTCAATTGCTTATTAAGAGATGAAGTAAGTTTCACGTCCGAGTGTAACTTAACGCGTTTAAGAATAGGCCTTTTAAGCACCTTTATTTCAGACTATGATGAGGCTCCGGGTAATCGGATCAACGCAGGAAATTAATCACTAGCGCGCAATTTTGTACATTCACACCAGCGACAAAATCCCGGATCCGAATTTCTAGTTGTGTGCAGCGTTGCTTTGTCGTTGCGAAATCCTCATGTACCAACATGTACACTGCGGTTTCGCTCCTCCTCGCGCCTTGCACCCAACCGAACTTCGAAT
>CALBMD010000082.1 GCA_937896265.1 uncultured Pseudomonadota bacterium | reverse complement strand
ATATGTTGGATACTTTTCTTTAATCAACTGAACAGCTGCTGTGTAAGCAGCTTTGCTCCCAAGCATATCAATTTCGAAAGCAGGTAAGCTAGATGCTTTAATTTGTAATAAGCCTCTAGAGTTTCGGCCATAAAAGTCTGCAATATATTCTGCAGATTTCTGGCAGTTTTCTTGACTCACAACCTTCGTTAAATTGCGATATTTGACGCCAATACAAAGCAGCTGTCTTTCACCCTTGACAGATCGATGATTAGGCAATTCACCGACATCAGCAGCCAACTCACCGAGAGTTGCTTCATTTACTGAGATCATTTCTGGATCTAATGAAAATTCATTAGTTTCTAGAGCTTTTTCATTAGATTCTAGAGCTTTCGCTGCTAAAGGCAGTAAAAGCATAGACGTTAAAGCATATGCAGATAATGTTTTCATGATTGTTCCTCTAAAATTAGTTTTTTGCGTCAGTGATTAACAGACGCTTTGAGGAACATCTCGACGAGTAGAAAGAAAAATTAATCTTTTGAGCTAAGATGCTGTAATAATATAAATTTTTTCATGCTATTTTGAGAGAACCACACCTGCCTCTCGCTTGCAAACGGCACTGATTCTGCTATTTTATGAAGCTCTCATCTGTAATTATTAGGAGTCTTCTCATGCTTTATCTTATGTTTACATTAGCTTTGATCAGTCCTGGACCTGATTTGATCTTGATTATCCGCAGTGGTTCTTTGAATTTAAAAGCAGGAATATGGACGGCCTTAGGAATTTGCACCGGTATTTGCTTTTATTTGGCTCTAGTCTTTTTTGGCCTCGATCGGCTATTTGTTAGCTATCCTTGGCTGTTGACTATAACGCGAGGTTTGGGAGCTTTATTTCTCTTTTATATGGGCATCAAAGGTTTAAAAAGTGGCCATACTGAATTTGATCTGACGGCTAAAAATAGAATAGAAAAGAGTTCACCACGTTACTTTCTTGAGGGTTTGTCGGCTAATATCCTCAACCCAAAAGCACTAGTCTTTTTTGTATCTTTGCTGACGCAATTTCTTGATACGCAAGCTGGTTATCAAATTATACCGATGATTGTTCTTGTGATCATTTCGCTGACTTGGTTTTGCGGGATAGCTCTTCTCTGCAATACTCAAGTTGTCAGACAGACTTTACAAACCCATGCTCGCGCGTTAAACCTTATGACTGCTTGGCTACTTATCGCTTTTGCAATCTTTATTGTATACTCCGAAATTAAAAGTAGTTTGCTATGAGGCTTGCGAATAGTCGAAAAATTTCACGACAGGAAGGACAGCTGCTATGCTCAGCTTCTCCAGCTGTACACTGATTAGACCAAGTGGCAAGGCAAGGAATACAAAAGCGATGGTTGCACATGCTGATGGTTGCTAAAATGGGGTCATTATGTTTCTTTTTTTCTAAACAAACACCACATTGGACATCATCCTCTGACTTGTTATTTTCTATCACTCTCGCTTTTTTTGTCTGATGAGAAAACTCCTCCTCACAATAAAGTGTTCTCATGTAATTTCTTAAGATTGCCACAGCCGAAGCAGGGTAGAAATTTTCTTTTGCAAAAACCAAAGCATTTTTTCCAGAAGAATTTTCCTTTCGTGGGTTCAGACCCTTGTCCATCAGAAATTTTAGCATCTCAATATCTTTAGTGAGCATAGAGCTGTATTGTTGTTTTCAAAAGAAGAATACAACACTAAAGGAGATGCATCGATAGCTACTTTCGCATTTTCTACTTTCCCTGCGAGGACAGCACTTTTAAAAACTATCTCTATTGCCTGAAGGCGATACCTAGGACCAAAGCGATTCATCATGTAACTCAAAATCTTCGAAGAATTTTTCTTTGCTGCCATAGCAACCCAAGTATCAAAGAAGGGAATATGACTACGATACCTTATCAACTGCCTAAAAATATCAATATTATCGGCTTTAATGGCAGCTTCAGCCACATGGCATGGTTTTTCATTCCCCTCACTTTCATTTTCCCTAAATGGATCATATTTCTCAAGAAAGACAGCAACAACATCAGTAGCACTAAGAGCCACTGATAGTGAGAATGGGCTATAATTATCGCTTCGTAACATACTTGGCCTAGCACCAATATCTAACAAAGCTCTAACAAGATTTGGTTGCTTATTAAGTACTGCCAGGTGAAGGGCTGTCTGACCCCTGGGTATATCTATCCAATCAATCTGCTCTTTGGATCTTTCTAAGATATAATCGAAGACTTCTTTAGGGAGATTATACTTTAGCGACCACATCAAAGGTGTCGATTGGTCTTGTGGATTGCGATAAGTGAAATCTGTACCAGGATCTTTAAGAACTTTCCAAACTACGTCTGGATTATCCCTATAGCTTGCCATGAGGTATTGTAAAGTTGTCTTAGCTACTGGAATGTAGTTAAAATAAAAATCAGCCTCCTATTCAGAATCAGCCTCCTCTTCAGGGCCAAAATAGTTAATTAATCCAAATCCTTCTTCTCTGTATTTTTTAAGCTGCTCGAGAGTGATTTTCCCATTTAATAACTCTTCTCCAATATGCTCAACTAATAAGGATCTTTCTCTTACTTGAGCATCAAATGGATCATTAATACTCTGTCCTTGATCAGTCACGCTAGCAACCAGCAAGAAAAAAACTAACAACCAAACTATTCTCATTCTTTTGATCTTTCTTGCCAAAGAGCAGCAGCGCATGTTATGTGATACTTCATTTTTTCTTTACCATCAAAGCAGCATTCTACCACCCCATCGAGAAGCTTTTTATTACAATGAGGACAATCGAGAGTATTTTTATACACTTCATCTGGAAATAAGAGCCTTTGCCGCTTTTCCTTGTATAGTTCGATTTGTTCAGGAGATAACTGACCAACAGGAAGGTTGTCTAATAGAATTTTAGCACCTAGCGATAAAAGAAGTTTCATTTCTTCAACATCTTTACAATACGAAAGGATATGATTCTTCATACCATTCAATTCATTTATATCACCTACCTGTTTATAGAGATGCACAAAAGCTTCACGCAAATCTTTTTCCATCTCAGCACTATCCTCCCA
>CALBMD010000081.1 GCA_937896265.1 uncultured Pseudomonadota bacterium | reverse complement strand
ACTCATTTTTTCAAGCCCTTTCATGTGCTTGCAGCCTAAGTTGGCGCGTATGGGGGGTTCACCCCCCTTTTTCTAATTAGTCCGTTAGTGCATTCAATAGCTCATCTATTGCATCATAAACCGTATGACTTTTTAAATCATCTTTCATATCACGATAATAGATACACGCAGTGTATAAACAAAACTTTGTTAATCCTGCCCAAAATGGTCGATACTTTTTTGAATAGGCTAAGGAGCTATCGAGATCAGGGATCTGGCTATCATGTAGCAATCCGAAAAATTGGTCATGGCGGTCTAACAACTCAGGTAGCTCTTCATTAAATGCATCCGCTTCCATCTTAAGAATCGTGCACATCTCCGAACTGGCAACAACAGCAAGCGTAGTAAGGTTGAATAAAATCAGTAAGCTAGGGTCGTTAATCCACTCTTTTTTGATTTCTCCATAAGTGAATGAGTCAAAAATTTTTATTGATTCGTCTGCTATACCAACAGCCTTCGCCTCGAAAACTCCCTCACTAAAGCCATCCAGACAAAAAACTGCTTTTTTCACAAATTCCCCTATGTACTCAGGAGCTTGTGATAAAAAATTTTCAAAAGTGGTTGAAAAAATCTCTTTGCGTTGAGCCATGATAAAACCTCATATTATTATCAGGTTGCGTTATTGCGTCCTGATAAAACATATATTATATAACATAATAACAAAAGTCAATAAAAAAGCCCGATAATTCGGGCTTTTAGAACTAGCATTTTATTGTTTTCAAAGGCTTTATTTCGACTTTTTCACTTCCATATTTTTCTCTCATTTCATCCATTGACATCGTTCCTCTTCCATTTGATTTTTTCCCCATAAATACCCATTTTTCCTTTGCTTTTTGCCAGATAAATTTTTCAGCCTTTAAAAGATCTTTATATGTTCTTGTATTACCTGACACCCAAACCCATACACCAATAATCTCAATTTCCAGACCTTCAAGATGAGCAATTTTTTCTAAAATTTCTCTAATCTTGGCCTCTACCTCCTCATGCTCTTCTCGTGACTCCCAAAAACCATAAAAACCTCTACTATCCTTTTCTTTGGTATCCTTATAATTGAACGCATCATTACTACTAATGATTTTTTTCATAACCAAAGAATATTCAGCATTGATTTGTTGCATCATCTCGGTGCTACCACCACGATCAGGATGATACTTTGCACACAGCTTCTGAAAAGCCTTCT
>CALBMD010000080.1 GCA_937896265.1 uncultured Pseudomonadota bacterium | reverse complement strand
GCACCTCATCTTGCTCTCTATGCATACTTAAATGCCATCTATCAAACAGGCTTAGCCAACCCGTTAGATGACGCAATCCTAGAGCGGTTTAGAAGCCTCAAAGAAGAGGCTTCTGTTTACAAAAAGATTGATGAGCTCCCATTGGATTTTTATCGTAAGCGGCAAACCATAGTAGTCCGCAAAAATGGTTCGAACCTAGATATGTTGATATGCAAAGGTGCTGTCGAAAAAATTTTGGAAATTTGCTCAGGCGCAATCGACAGAGATGAGGTCGTGCCGCTATCTCAAACTATTAGAGCAGAAATATTGGCCACTGCGAGTACATGGGCTGAGCAAGGTGTTCGGGTGATTGGGTTAGCACTAAAGGAACAAGCCCACAAGGACGCATACCGGCTTGAAGATGAACATTCCTTTGTCATGCATGGCTTCGTTCTGACCGCAGATGAATTGCGGCCAGAGACCAGAGAGACAATAAAACGTCTGCAAGAGCTGGGGGTAGTAATAAAGATAATTACGGGTGACAATCGGTTTGTATCTGAAGCTATAGCTCGGCAAGTCGGTTTCGCCAATTCGACAAGCCTGACAGGAGAAGATATAGCAGGGTTGAGTGATCATGCCCTGTGGAGCAAGGTTAGCGCATGCCAAGTTTTTTGCGAAGTTGATCCACATCAAAAAGCAAGGATTGTTGCGGCGCTGCAAAAAACGAACCATGTTGTCGGCTTTCTTGGGGATGGTGTAAACGATGCCGTTGCTTTACAAGCCGCTGATGTTGGTATATCTGTTCAATCCGCCGTGGATATTGCTCGGGATTCGGCAGACTTAGTATTGGTTGACTCCGGTTTAGGAATTTTGTATCAGGGTATCATTCAGGGTCGGACAATTTTTGCCAACACGAGCAAGTATATTTTGATCACGAGCAGTGCTAATTTTGGCAACATGATTAGCATGGCGTGCGCTTCGCTATTTCTACCATTTTTGCCTTTGCTACCGTCTCAAGTTCTTTTGAACAATTTCTTGACTGATTTTCCATCCTTAATGATTGGAACTGACAGAATCGATGCGGATCAATTGAGCCGCCATCAAAAGTGGGACATTTCACAAGTAAAGAAATATATGTACATTTTTGGTGGTCTCAGCTCATTGATTGATGGGCTGACGTTTTGGATTCTTCTTAGTTTTTTCAAATCACCCCAAGAAAACTTTCGCAGTGGTTGGTTTATAGTTTGTGTGCTTACTGAGCTGCTTGTAATCTTTGTTATCAGGACCCCGAAGATCTTTTATGCTAGTCGACCTAGCCAATCGCTAATCTTAAGCAGTATTTTTGTGGGACTAACAGCAATTAGTCTTCCTTTCACTTCGATTGGTAGAGGTATTGGGTTGGGTCAATTATCTGCTTTCGAGGTCATTACTTTTTTGACCGTGAGCCTAGGATTTCTTATCGCTGCCGAAGCATGTAAATATTTGTTCTTGCACCAACGAAAGAGGGCTAAATGAAAGCAAAAATTAAATTCATCGGTGCCTGCGGAACAGTCACTGGTTCAAAGACTCTATTCGAAGTTGACGACCTCAAAGTACTTATCGATTGCGGCCTATTTCAAGGTTCAAAGACTCTACGCCTTGAAAATTGGTCCATCTTTCCTTATTCGGGTCAAATTGATGCCGTTGTTCTAACCCATGCTCACATTGACCATTCGGGTTACTTGCCAAAGCTCGTTAAAGAGGGATTTAAAGGGAAAATTTACTGTTCTCATGCAACCGCTGATTTATGTAAGATTATGCTTTTAGATGCGGCGCACTTACAAGAAGAGGACTCTGAATTTGCTAATGAAACGGGACATAGTCGTCACAAGCCGGCTATGCCTTTGTATACTGTCGCAGATGCAGAAAAATGCCTGGAATTTCTACAACCGGTTGCGGACGAGGAATGGCACGCTTTATCTCCAAATTTGTCTTTCAAAATGATTCGGTCGGGCCACATTTTGGGCTCACGTTTTATTCATCTAAATGTTTCAGATTCCTATAAGTCCAAATACATTACTTTTAGCGGAGACATTGGCAACGGTAGATCAACTGTTATTAAAGGGGCATCGACCGTCCCCTATTCCGATATCGTTATCATAGAGTCAACATATGGCGATCGCATTCAAGAAAAGACCGATCCGAAAATAGATTTAAAAAAACATATTAATGCAGCCATCGAAAGGGAAGGTGTTGTGGTCATTCCAGCATTTTCCGTTGGTCGAACGCAAGAATTGATCCATCTGATCGCACAATTGAAAGAGGCGGGGGAGATAGGGGAAATTAAAATCTATGTCGATAGCCCTATGTCGCTCAAGGTGACAGATCTTTACCTAAGATATAAAGACGAACTGTTGCTCGAAATCGATGAGAGAAATGTCGAGTTGCCACTGAGTATATCGTCATTTGAAGGTATCCGCTCCCCAGATGAATCCATGCTTCTAACGATGCAAGATGGTCCTTTTATTGTGATCTCCGCAGCAGGGATGTTAAACGGCGGAAGAGTTCTTCATCACTTGAAAAAGCGGCTACCAGACGAACGAAACACAATTTTGTTCGTAGGCTACCAAGCAACCGAAACAAAAGGACGCTTGCTGCAAAGTGGGATCGACAAACTTCGTATTCATCACGAAGAAATTCCAGTAAACGCAAATATAGAAACGATTGCATCGATGTCCGCACATGCGGATCAGGCTGATTTAGTCAACTGGTTAAAGGAATTTAGCCCTGCGCCAAAAAAAGTATTTATCAATCATGGAGAAACACAGGCAGCTCAAGCGCTACAAGAAAAACTGCGTGATAGTCTTGGAATTGACGCCATAATTGCTGAACCTGACCTAGAATTCGAGATTTTTTAACCTGCGAGGATATTAGTTGCCCTAGATGGCTCTTTAGAAAGCCGCCTTTCTCTTGATCTAGTCTGCCTGCTTCCAATATTGAAAAAAGAAATATTCATAGATAGTCCGATTGGAAAACGAGAAAGAATAAGAGTTAGATGTTCTCTGTAATTTCCTCTTTTATTTTTTGGTGACGAGCTCGATTTTCCCCATCAATGATAACCATATTGAAAACGTCACGATCAAGCAAATTACATGCGGCTTCCGCAGAAATATGTGGCTCCAACTGTGGGGATTCTATTTTCCAAGAGGAATCTACCTTAACTAAAACATAGTTAACTGCTTCTTCTTTTATGTCTCGAATAAAATTCAAACCTATTGCGTCTGAGACTAGGTTTCCAACCACTTCATAAACCAAATTTACTTCAGCCTTATTCCCATCTTCTTTAACAGCCAATATGCGATATCCCTTAATGACAGTAACTTTATCCCAACCAGGAGCGTCTGTCCAAGTCGTCAGGGGTTTGATTTTGGTGGCCCAATCATCTTCCCACGCTTGAGCCCCTCTCGCATCCTCATTGCAGAATGCTTCTATATTTTGTATAATTTCCGGTTGAGTATTGGCTGAATTCAGGTAGGAACAAGAAAGCGTTCCTAAGGTCGACATAAGCAAAATTGGTTTTAGGCTGTTTACCATTTTATCATGCTCCTTAAAAAACTAATCTCTATCCTCGCATTAAGGCAATAACAGAATATTTTTAATTTTGTCCAGTACTTTTGGAGAAGTCCACCTCTGCAAGATTAGTCAAACATGTGTGCCTTAGGCTATGGAAGTTGATTTCCTTGACCCCAGCAAGCCGACAAGTCCTCGAAAAAACTTGATCGAGTTCATGTTGATATTGAACAATGTAGAAGCTTCGTTTCCTGGAGGAGTATGCCTTGCACCACGGTAACAAGCCTTGCAGATGGGTGATTCTTCACATTAGCAGGTGGTCCCCGTCGCGCCATCCCTAGGACCCGTCCGGGCTTTCTACCTTCTACAGGTGAAAGTCACCATATCGGTTTCTGAGGCGAACAGAGTTGTCGACACCATATTGGAGGCCAGGCTTGCCATGCCAATACTGCCAGGAGTTTGTGTTAGGCTTTCTGCATTGCGAATATCAACGCGCAATATGTCCAATGGACCATCTTTCACTGCCATTGCACTGAGATTGTAGCCCGCCATTTTTATTTCTAAAGAAACCCCATATTCTTCAGAGACGTTAAGATTGCCTTCAGCAGTAGCTATTGTTTCAAAGCCTTCATCAGTTATCCGAATTTTCTCCGCTTTGCACTTAAACACAGCCTCAGCCACCTTCGCACTTGCAAAATGCGTCCACGACATTCCAAGAACGATGAAAAATAATACACGTATGACTTTCATGGCGCCGCCTTTCTTTAAAATAAAATTGAGACGTAAAATCGGGAAGGTACATTAAAAGTTTACACTCAAAAGCCAGAGACGACAATGTCCAGAATTTTGGCCAACATCGAAGCAGTTATGGAGTTTCGTGAAGCACATTTCCGACTACACGTCATGAATATAGCTTAGCCAAATTGGCAGCCCAGCGGCGGTCGCAACGTCTTGGTCGGTATGCACGGTACCGCATTCAGTTGCAACATTTGGATTGATACCTCTCGGCGACTTCTTTTGCTCTACGATAACTGAAAACCTTCATAGTAACTTAAGGTGGTCTCTTTGTTTGATCTCTTCAAAAAATTCCCAGCCATCGAAACATTTGGGACCACTTGCGTGAAACGCTAGTTTTTCATGGGCGGCATGATGTAATATCGGCCTGTCTTTATGAGTTCTACACTCTTAATTTAGCCATTTTTGTTGACGCGTCTTTTCAAGATCCCTGATGCGGGTCTTTGGTTTTTTCCTGGTTCAAATTTTTGACCATTGCAGCGAAAACCTTGGCTTTATTTGCCGTCAAATGCTTTTTGAAGTTTGACGATGTCCAACTGTTTCATGCTCATCATGGCTTCCATCATGCGAGCAACCTTGTCAGGATTTTTATCTGACGCCATCTTCATGAATGCGGCTGGAACAATTTGCCAGCTAACATTCCACCGGTCCTTGAGCCAACCGCATTGGGACTCTGTTCCTCCATTTTCAATGAATGCTTTATATAGGCGGTCAGCATCGGCGTTGTCATCGCAGATAGCCATGATGGACGCGGCCTCTGTTAGCGTAAAATGCGGCCCCCCGTTTAGAAGCATTACCTCGTGCCCAGCGAGATTTAAGGTGACAGTCAGCGGTTTCCCATCCCGCATTATTGTTTCTGTTACTTTAGAATTCTTGATAAGTCCTGCATAGAACTTAGCTGCTGCCTCTGCACCAGAATCAAACCACAAGCAAGTTTGTACTTTAATGTTGGTACCCATAAATTCTCCTTAATAATTACTTATTAGATGCTTATTTCATCGAAAAAATGCCAAAAACATTGCCTTCTGTATCAACAGCCAGACTCATGAAGCCGTACTCACCAAGGGAAACCTTTGGCTTTTGAATCTTACCTCCAGCCTTTACAACGCGTGCTTCCTCTACCGAGCAGTCTTCACTCGCAAAATAGACAATTGTATTAATACCACCATTTGGTGTCACGCCTTCCATTTTTGCTAGAGCACCTGAGCAGCCAGGAGCGGTCATGCTTTGCGGGAAACTCCAAAGCTCCATGTTTGTTTCAGCAATAGTGGCCGGGTTTACAAGCGGTTCAAGTTTAGTCTTAAAGACCGTTTCATAAAAAGTGCGCGCACGCTTAATATCGTGAACATAGATTTCGAACCAACAGACAGGATTTCGACTCA
>CALBMD010000079.1 GCA_937896265.1 uncultured Pseudomonadota bacterium | reverse complement strand
ATATCACAGCGGCTGGAATATCTTAGTAAAAAAGAAGCTGAAGCTAAGGAACTTCTTGAAAAAGAGCGGCATTTAAAACGTAACACGCCGAAGATCCACGTATCCCATTAAAAATATTCCTGCCATCATTGAATTGTTCCCAAACAATGAGCGGGAGGAGCCCATGGATACAGTAACTTTGAACGTTGAACAAATCGAGAGCTTAAAAAAGCAAAATGCCGCTGGAAAAAACAAAGCTCAAATTGCCAGGGAATTTGGCATTAGCCGCGAAACGCTATATCAGTTCTCAGGTCGAGAAACGGCAGGGCATGATTTGGATCACGACCAAGCTCACCACTCTCCCATCTTCTTCTGATTTTTGTGTAACTTGCTCAAGTTCTTTAAGCTGTAGCTGCAAATCAGCGATAAAATCCATATGCAATTGCTCGGTATTTTTCTTTATCTGGGCGATCTCGCGTAACATAGCATCACGCATGGGAGCGCTAATCCCAACACTTTCATCCATAATCTTTTGGTGGTTGGTTTCCTTCCATTGTTGCACTATCGGTGACAGTGACGAGAATGAGCCGCGACATAATATTACATATTACAAAATGATATTACAAAATAATTGGGTTTAGGGGGCTGGTTTTTAATAAAAGCCCCAGTAATTAAAGCTAATTAATTGAGTTGACGTTGGGCAGGTCAGTGACAATAAGCAACCCAACCCTTGTATTGTTGACACGTTATTGATATATGTTTACAAGAATATATTATTATAATAATATATGTTGTGGGACATCGGAGATTACAATGGCGATTGTATTCGAAAAATCCGTGAAGATGGGTAACTATATAGCTCATCTTAAACTTCAAGAAGTGCAGCCCAATGAGTGCAGCCCAACGATAGTCGCCCCGATGATTATAAGGTGAACTTTGTTTTAGTTGATCTTAGGACATTGAAACCTGTGCTCTTGTTAGATAACCACGCACCTTTTGGATACCATGTGCATCCCGACGCTGAGCAAAATCACAAAGAACGTATCCAGATCAGTGTGTCTAGCCCTTATGAAGCACTGGATCTTTTTTTAAAGAAAGCAAAGGAGATCGCTCATGAATAAAGATTTTCATATTGAGTTTGGTACATTAGAAAATGTAGTAGAGCAGGCTAAAGTAGCTATGACTCATGGACCAAGCGCTAATAGAATTAACGACTCGGCTGTGTTTGAAAATTTAAATGATTTCATGGAATTCATGTTTCCAGGAAAATTTACTCTTTTAATGATGATTAAAGCCAGGTCTCCTGGTTCTTTATATGAGCTTGCCCAGCTGGTCAACAAGTCTCAATCAGGAGTACTGCGCGAATGCAAAGAACTTGAATTGATGGGTTTTATATCGTTAATCAAGGAAGGTCCACGTAATTCTCTTGTGCCTAGATTGAAGTTTGAATACGACAGGATTGTGGTACACGGGGATACTGGCGATTGCTATCATACGTTACCTGTGAAGGTAGCTTGAAAATTGCGATCAAAAAACCACGATAAATCTGATGAAATCATTTTTGATATTGGTTTTTAGCGACAATTTTCGACCAGGTCAAGAAACTGATGTTTTTGAAAATAAGCTATTTTTCCAAAGTCTCGGCAAGGCGGCGATCTAAATAATCTAGATAACGTGATGTAAGTACAAGAACTCCTGCAACACTATCATACGGCTCGACAGCTGCTTCTGGAGAAAGAACCTGCTCGACAGCATTAATTTTTAGAAGTGGAGATTGGTCTTTACGCAGTAAAACTTCATAAGATTCCACAATACCGGTAAAAGGATACTCTCCTGCGGGTATCCTAATGCCAATTGAGAATGGTTTTTGGCATTTTACACTTCTTGGGACAATGAATTTATCCACATTATTCATAACTTTTTTCTGCCAAGTTTGGTAGGCAGTAGCTAGATTGCTCAAGATATCAGATCTTTTGATTGAATCCTCGCCAACCAGAAAGCTTAGCAACAGAGCAATATTATCCTCAAAGACTTCTCGTTGCTGGCGGTAGTCACCGCTTGTAATATCTTTATCAGTTAAAGCTAAGTGAAAGAGGAAATCTTGTTGTTTCATAAAAAGTGCTGCCAAGCGGTTTAATTGATTAATTGGCACATCTGCAAATGATTGCTGTTTCGTCGGAGATGCAACATTTTTTAATGTATCTATCTGGCTGTCGATGTGATTGAAAAAGTCTCTAGACAATGGCTTTCTAAAAAAATGAGTTGTCTCTAAAGAACCAAATTCTTTTTCGACTTGTTCCTTTGGGTTTGCTGAAATCACAACGATATTAGGTGAATGGATTAAATCCTTGGCTATTTTCAAAAAACGAAAGCCATGTATGCCTGGCATCATGACGTCTGTAACTATGATATCAGGGTTAGTTGATTTGATAGCTTCCAGAGCCTCGCCGGGGTCAGTAAAAGTAAGAATATTGGCATCAAAGGAGAATTCTTTCGCTTTTTTTACAAATTCTTTATCATCATCAACAATCATTATTTTCAAGGTCACTGGTTTACTCCTATCGGGATTTTAATGAGAAATGCAGCACCTTTTTCTTGTTCTATTAGCGAGATATTTGCTCCCATTTTCTCAAGCTCTTGTCGCACAATGTAAAGACCTAAACCTGTTCCTTGGTCGGCTGTTTTGGTTGTGAAAAAAGCATCGAATATTTTTGGCACTATTTCTTTAGAAATCCCAGGTCCTGTGTCTTTATATGTCACATCTACAAAAGTATTGTTGGCTATTGAAGAAATTATGATATCACCGGATTCCATAGCATCTATAGAATTTGAAATCAGATTCATAAAAACTTGTATCAGACCACTTTTGGAAGCAAAAACTTTAGTGTTTATAACGACATCGTTTTTTGTATTAACTTTTTCTAAAATAGAGCCCTTCATCAGAATAATCGCCACATCAATCACTTCCTTCAGATCGATCAGTTCCTTGGCTATGTTTCGCTTAGTCGCATAATCTAATCCTCTAATAATATCAACAGATAGGTTCGTAGCACTCTCGATACTTGCAATGAAGGAAGACAAAATCTCCGGTGTTAGTTTGTTTCTTTTAATACGTCTGTCCATGTCAATAGTTGCCGTTGAGATAGTGTTTAGCGTATTACCAAGCTGATGAGCAACACCAGAAGCCAAAAGGCCAATAGTTGCCATTTTTTCCTTTTGAACCATTTCCGCCTCTAATGTCTTTAATTGTTCCATTTGTTCTTCCACCAAAGCTTTTTCTTTACTAAGCTCTGCATGAAAAACAAACGTCATCAAGACATTCAAGGTACAAATTCCAAGTAGTGCCATCAAAGAGGCAACTCGCAGATAATCTTTTGAAAACACAATTTCTTGATCCAAAAAGATACAAGAGATCGCGATAACAAAAGAAAAAAGACCAGAGGCAAGGATATAGCGAGATGATCGGAAGACTAAACCTACTAGCATTGGAGTAGTAGTAACCCAAAAAACAATAGGGGAAAGGATACCGCCGGTTTTACTGGATGCATAAAGGACAACTGAAAGACCACATAAATAAAGAAATAAGATGGCTAAAATCTCAGAAGTTTTCGCAATCAGAGATGTGGTTGCAAAAGCAAAAATACCACATATTATTGAAACAACAGCAATATGTGGTGAATTGAAGTAGAAAAAATAGAAGCTACCAAAAACAATGAGTATTAAACCAACACTCTTTGAGTAGATGGTTATGAGAGATGATCTTGTTCGTAATAACGTCATAGCGGTGGAGCTTTAAGTTGAAAAACCAATACATCCGGAATTAACACCTGAGAACAGTTCGCCGATGACATTTAAAACTATTTTCTTTTTACTGGTAGTACATCGTTTGAAAGCTTCTTCTAGCAGCTGAAAAGCTGAAACCGGCCCTAGTGTGCCAATCCGATCAGAAAACATAGGTACTAAGTCTTTTGGGATATTGTGATTCTTGATTACAGCTTCTAAAAGCATTGGATTAGACTCATGAAGAAGCATGGCATCGATATTTGAGAAAGATCCAGCGTATTCGATCGCTCTTCCAATATTTAAATCCATTCCCTTTTGATAGGTGGCACTAACCCCCTTAGCATCGATATAACAAAAAACTTCATTATCTATAGTCTCAGCTCGTACCCTATTATCTTCGGTAACAATATCGACCTTATTATAGTCTAATCGCATAGAGGGAAAAATCTTGCCACTTTCATTAGAAAGCACGGCGCATCCAATCCCTTCGGCAAAAATGACAGGATACAGCCACTCATTGATATTATCTGCGCGAGCATGCCTTTTCGTAGCTTGTCCAATGAAAGGTGTTAGATTTGAATCGCTAGTTACTAAAATATTAACGGGCTTTCTTGGTCTTGATATCATACCTTCAGAAATCAAGAAAGCATCATATATCCCAGAACAGCCTTTGATCAAAAACTGTGTTGGTATGTATCGGCCTTCTGCTATACCAGCTGCTTTCCGTGCTTCTCCTAAAAAATGGCCATGATTCACCATAGCCGTACCTGTAATATGGATATGAGCTATAACTTTGTTTTTTTCTTCGACATCTGGAAAAGCGAGATTCATCGCTGCAACCAGCATTTCTTTCAAAGAGTCATTCTCATGGCACAAAGAGTATTGTTTTTTATTCCGTCTACTATCTTCTCTTGATTTTTTCATGAGATCTAAAGTGAAAGAGGAGCGAGCAACAGATTTGATACCAAGTCGGTTGGCTACAAAGTCAGTATCAAACTTATCATCATCAAGTATGCGCATCTGTTCAAGGATAGTATTTGTAGGGACTAATTCCCCGTACTTGATTCCTTTTTCAAGTCCTGGAATCACAGAGACACAGGATTTCAGGTATATCAAAGCCACCTCCAATTTTTTTGCTACAAAGGCGCTACTAGATTCATTTTACCATGTACCCATGATTTTGACATTTTTAGAGTGATAAACGTTAGTTGAGGCTAACAGGACAATAAAACGGGAGACAGAGGGCGAAGATATTGACAGAGCGGTGGTTTTAAAAATTAATTCGAAATTTAGTCGATAACTCTGACATTCTTTGGCAAGTAAAAAACCATTGGGAGAAGTGAAATGAAAATATTTGTTGCAATTTTCGCCATACTTGCTCATTTTTTTGTGTTTGGGAAGGATATCTTGGTGCGAGAAGAAACTCGCGAGGAAAAAGTATTATCTCCCAGTTGTTTTGGATTTGAAACTATACCAAAGGATTCCTTTAAATCAGCGTAAGGTGAAAGACTCGGCATCATTTGTTAAAGTTTTTATAGCAACTCATAAGAATATGCCTGATCTTTTAGTTTATTCTTATGCTTGGTTAGTTCGGATCTTCTTTAATGCATTTCTTCTTGGTAAAATTTTTCACCTTGTACGCGACATTGGTCTGTTTTCTCTAGAAAATGAATGGCTTGTAGCTTCGTCTGTAGCAATTGCTATTTTTTGGGTTAATAACTTTTTGTCTGGATCAATTTTACAAATTGTAAAATCTTTGTCTCAACCAGATAGAATTCGAACACTTTGCCCTAAAGTTATTTTTGTATTAGCTTTTGGTGGTTTTATTGTTGCAAATTTTGTTAGCAACCCAACCTATCGATTTGGCTATGTTGTCATATTTAGTCTTATAGCGTTGGCATGCTCTGATGCGATCCGTATGGAAATTGAATCCAATATTGATAAAATATCATTAAAAAACTATAACGCTACTTGGATGGCAACCGGAAACTTGATCTGCTATCTTATATTTGCTTTCATTCATGCGACAATATTGC
>CALBMD010000078.1 GCA_937896265.1 uncultured Pseudomonadota bacterium | reverse complement strand
TAAACAGCATAGAGGATTGTGTGTCAAAACGATGTAAGCTCCTACAACAAATTGATGCTGCCAGTATCGCAGCGTCTCTCAATAATGCTATTGAGGTGTGTTGCAAAATGATCCCGGGCATGCCGGATTTAACTTGGCCATCACAAGATAAGACCTTACTCGATAACGCTGTGCTTCCTAAGATCAAAACAACTTTAATAGCGCAGCATGATGCCTTAATAGCAAAGCGTGCTCCTTTAACATCCGCTAATACCATACGCTTTGGTAAATTTGCATACCGCGAAGCTGAAAAGCACGTGTTATTTGAATTGCTAGGCCGCTCTAGTAAATTTGTAGAAATGATGCTGCCGCTTTTCATTGAAAAACTGACAGGCAATAGAGAAATCCCTCCTCCCATGTTTACGTCAGAGAATGATGAGGACTGGAAGGAGTTTTGCCAGGTGATGCTATTGCGGGCAAGCAAGGCAGAGCTTTTTGTGCAACCGTGGTTGGATAGAGGGAGTTCTTGACACTCACCCCTAATCTCTAATACGTTCGTATAAGCACTTAAAACCGAGAAGTGAAATTTTTTAAAGGCACGCTCTTACTACAAATGAGGGAAGTGTGACAGATAGACCAAAATTCTCAGCTCTTCTTGTCGATGATGAGCCAACTGGCCTCAAGATCCTTTCTAAGTATCTTGCTAAACTGGGTTTCAATTGCACGATGTCGTTAGACACCGATGAAGCACAGAAACTCGTGAATGAACAAAGTTTTGATCTTATCATTACTGACTTGGTAATGCCGAAGATGACAGGCTTTGAGCTGATTCGCTACATTTTGTCGACTGAAAAGAATAAGAACGCCAAAATTTCAGCTCTTTCTGGCAATTTAAGCGAGGACAAAATTGCGAAGTTGGTAACTCTTGGTATCATTCGGAACTTCAAAAAGCCAGTAAACCACCAGGCATTCTCTGAATATATCAAAGCCAAATTCTATGGTGAAAACACCCTTGCTTTTGACTCTAAATTCAGTTCTATCTTACGCACTGTTCTAGAAGAAGCATCAGAGGACTTTTTCGATGTGCCTCAAGATGTCAGCGATCCGTTCATGTTTAAAGACATCCCGGTAGACAATGGCATTGCTGCTACGGTGCAAATGATAAGCCAACCGGGGAAAGCGGAGTTGACCTTTTACTTTGAAGAGCTTTTTGTCACTAAACTGAGTAAAAAGGTCAATTTTAAGGATATCCATCTAGATTCGGCAGCCAAAAACTCTTTAGTGGAAGAGTACACAAAGGTGATATGCAAAGGGTTAAAGAATTATCTTGATAACCTTAATGTCCACCTTGCCACCAGCAAACCGGCGTTTTTTGTGCTTAAAGACCGAACTTTAGTAACAAAGGAGCATCACGCTGGGATTCGTTGTGGTCTCCATGAGAGCAGCGCTAAATTTGTAGTGAGCTTTCACTTAGATGAGGAATTTAGCGGCAATTTAAAGCGCATTCACGATTCAGATCTCTTAGCAAAGCTTGCTGATCGCAATTTCTTTTAGCCAAATTCTCATGACGGTGTTGGCCACCAAGCTAGCGATAGCTCGCTGTTGTCAATCCAGATAAATCTAAAGCCTCGGTCTTTAGACCCTTCCATTTCCTGCTTAATACTGCATTATCAACATCGACAAAACGCAGGCCACGAGGCTGCACTTGAGAGATGACTTCTAAATTATTAATTCCTTCAAAGATGCAGTTTTTCTGCAAAGCTTCAGGGTCTTCTAACATATCAAAGTGTGCGCCGCTCTCAAACCGCAGGGTGTCAATATTGACAAACTTAACCCCGGAGAAAGTAGAATCTGCTGCTACAGAAAACTTTGTGAACTCTTCAAAAATTGAATCGACCACCTTTGCGTTTTTGCCAACCGTGAGAACAGGGGATTCTAGGTCCCTATTACGGCCCCAAAAGTGGACTTCTTCACCATTAAAGTTGCTGCCAACAGTAAAAGAGCCAGCTTCCCAATTCACTGCTCTTAAGGAAACATTATTGCCAATATGAATCTTGCTCAATGTTCGTACGCTGAGGGTACCTGATCGCCACTGATAACGATCAGGCACTGTTAATGTGACGTTGTCGTCACTGGACCTTGCTGTTAGTGCTAAAGCATAGGGAGAAGTAAAGTTAGCCGGCAAGGTATGAGCGCCAGCTGGTAATTGCACTTCGATCTTCCAAGTGTTGTCAGGCAACACGCGGATACAGCTTGCTTGATATTCTCTAAAAAACGGCACCTTGGCGACGGAGCAATCACCTTCCACTTCCGCTAGGAAAGATTCTTTAGGTTCCTTAGCGTCGTAGTGGTAGGTCTGGAGTAGTAAACGTCCACTGATACCTGAGAGCTCAGGTAACGAGCCCTCAAACTTGCCTTCAATGAGGACATCGATAAGCTCCAGCTGCTCGGCTTTATTGGTCACAAGCCTACCCCTATTCAAGATCATGGTAGTGCTCTGGAAACTATTCTCGCCGAGAAAAGTTATTAAACTGTTCGTATCTGGCTTTTGGATAAACTGCACCTGATTAAGGTTAGCGCCTTTGAATGTTAGGTTCTTGCTAAAATTGACGAGGATATTTAAGGGATCGTCATTACTATAGGTGATTTCCAAGTCATCGTTTGCCTCAAAAACTAAAAAAAGCTCACCGCCGATCTCGCGACAAATTCCCTGGCTATCACCAAACATCGCAACATTCTTGCCACCAATACGCGCTTGCATATCATCACATGTCGTTGTGCTGACAGCAGTAGCATTGTTGCTAGATACAAAGGCTGAACCAGGTCGGACAGCGTGACCGCAAGAGGCAACGAGCATCAACAGACTGAAAGGAAACATCAAGGTTTCGAGTTTCATATGAAATCCAAATTGAATAATTGCATGATTCTATTTAGTCTATCTTACCAGTATCTAGATTGCCTATCTAAATTTAATTTGTTTTAAACTCTGGCAAAGAAGAGGGTTTGGCAAGAAACTTCGCAGATGGCTCCTTCTCCAAAAAGCCTCTGACCTCTGTAGAATCAGCTTTTTTATCATGAGACGACCTGGATCAGCCCTAGGTTTGAAGAAATAACGTTGACAGGAAGAAGCGAATTTTGTAGTTACCCACTAACCGATATGATGACTTTTCGCAATAACAGAAACGTTGTACTCAAGAGACAGAAGGAGGCGGACGTGTTAAGAATAAATTTACGAGCTATGTTTGGACTAGGGTTGGCGTTGGCTTCACAGTTGAGTTTGGGAGAAGCACATTATTTTGTTGTTGTGAACAAAAAAATGAAAGAAACTAATCTCATTAAAAACGAAAGCCCTGATGTTGCTTATATTCAGGCAATGAATAAATACCACCAGCACCTTACTAACAGTTTGCTTAGCAATGGTACTGAAAGCTTTGTTAGAACAGACGAAGTTTTTCCTTTAATACAACCCGTAATTGAAGATGTAGTGCCTGAAACATGCCTTCCCCTTGCTTCATGTAAAACTAACATAACATATAGCCTTGCTTTGATCAAAGTTCCTGAAGGAAAAGAAAGCGATATGGCAGAAATTGAGAAATCGATTTATGCAAAAAAGAAAGCTGCTGAAGCACAAGCTTCAAATAGCAGAGAAAAAGAGCTAGAGAAAGAGGTTAAGACACTCAAAATTCAGTTAAAAAAAGTGGAAGCAAAAAGTCAAGATGCTCTCAAAGAGCTAAATAGCAAAGTAACCCAGGAACGATACAACCGCAAATTATAATTCTTAATTTTAACCCTGAACAAATTCCTCCCATGTCATATATGGCACGCGTTGCCAATCCACTCCTTGGAAAAATATATGGCTCTGCACCTGAGAAAAATCATGAGCACCTAAACGCTCGTGCGGGACAACTTGCACTAACTTAGCGATAAAGTCCTTAGCCGCAGGTGATAGCTGTGAAGCAGTGGCATGCAGAGCTGAAAAACGCTCAGGCCTATAGTTTGTTAACATCTCAAATGCCAACAAACCCAAAGACCAGAGATCGCAGGTCTCATTATGCGAGGGACCTTTGATCAACTCTGGCGCTAAATGATCGCAGGGAAAAAACTTTCCCAAGCTGTCCTTCAACATTGGCATAGCCAAGCCAAAATCCACCAACTTCACACGTCCTTTAGCATCAAGCATAATATTATTTAGCTTCAAATCACGGTATGCAATGCGCCGTATCTGCATCTCACGCATAGCAGAAACCACCTGCGCCAAATAAAATCGTGTTTGATCCTCAGGCATGCCAAAGGTCCCATCAATTTTATTTTTTAGAACACCGCCAGGACAGTATTCCAAAATCAGGTGATGGTGCGTTTTATCAGCATAAGAGGCAACAAGCCTAACCATATTAGGATGCGAAGGTAAAAGCCGCATCACTTCTGTTTCATGATCTACATAATCAACAAGAGGTATAGATTTTTTGGCATAAGACCGCTTCCGTTTGGGATCAAAGACTAAATACACTGTACCAAAAGTGCCATGCCCCAATTTTTGGCGCTGAGGATGCCCCGGCCAAGTCTCTTGCAAATGCTCGTACCACGACTCTTGTTTTACAGCCGCAGCAGCAGTAGATGATATCGACTGTACTGAAGGTACATCGCTTATCTCAATTGTATTAGCTGAACTAGCGAATGTTAAGCTATTGAAAGTCCATAGGCAAATCAGGGAGAAGAACACGGCACGCTTCACAGTCACCTCGCTTAAACGTCTTTTTGTTACCTTGACCAGTTGCAGGCTCATTTGTCAAGGCTGACCTATATCTGCAAAGGGGTTCCGCATCTTAATTGCCTTGACGACTAAAAAGCAAGGTAAGGTCTGGAAAAACCACGCAACTGGTTTCCAAAAAAAGCGTCTTGGAAGAGACAAGCTACACAGTTTTCTCCCAAAGCATTTGCCTTGCTGGAGTTCAAAATTAGATGCGGTAGCTCCGATATCTTTGACGTTCCTCTTAAACCCTCTTCTTTGCTGAAATTCAATTTTGATGAAACAGGCCTGGCAAAAAACGCGTGTGGGATGGACTTTTTTTTGTTACCGAAAGGTTGTATAAGTAATACTTTCAAGCCAAAAATGAAGAGGGGTTTACTTGATTCGCGTAGAAGGCTTAGGCAAACGTTACAATAAAAAAGTGCTATTCGCTGACATTGACTACTTCTTTGATCCTGGCAGCAAGGTAGCCCTTGTTGGTCGCAATGGTGCCGGCAAGACTACTTTTCTCAATATTCTCTCAGGGATTGAAGAGGCTGACCATGGAACAGTGCTTATTCCTAGTGGCACTAAGATTGGTTTTCTTCCTCAAGAACCCAACGCCAAACCCCAAGCTAACGTCCTGCTTGAATGCATGGCTGGCAATGAAGAAGTTTGGCAGCTCAAGCAAAGTTTAGATGAAATTATTATTCGTCTTGAGACCCATAGTGATGATGACACTTTATCGCGATTTGAAAAGCTTTCAGAACAATACCGCCTTCAAGGTGGCTATGAATTAGAAGCCGCAGCTAGCCAAATTTTAGCGGGCTTAGGGTTTTTAGAGCTTGATCGTAACCCATTGTCTCTTTCTGGGGGCTGGCGCATGCGTTTAGAGCTGGCGCGCCTATTTATCAAAAGCCCAGGCTTTTTAGTTCTCGATGAACCGACGAACCATTTAGATTTAGATGCGATAGTGTGGCTTGAAAAATGGCTTAAAAAAGACCAAATTGTATTTGCGAGAACCTCTCCAGCTCAGAAACTTTACATTGTCAAAGGATGCCAAAAGTTGGATTACATTGTTGGAGTGAC
>CALBMD010000077.1 GCA_937896265.1 uncultured Pseudomonadota bacterium | reverse complement strand
TTTCCACAAGCAAAAATTGGTGCTGCTGGCTATGGAGATGCTCGCCCTATTGCTCATAACGGCACAGAAACAGGCCGTCACTTAAATCGACGTATCGAAATATTAGTTCACTATGAAGATGAAAATCAAACAGAGCTATAAAAGATATCTTTTTCTACTATTTATGCTAACGCTCACAAAATTGAGCGTTGCAAAAGAACTTTATAACCAAGATTTCAAAAGCATCATCGATAAATATACTTTTATTGGTGATTTTAGACAAAAAGAAGCCCTCCGAGAAATTTCTAAAGAGCTTTTCTTTAAATATCCTTTTTTTATTACTAAAGGCGAATTCCCTATTGAATACGATTTTGGCATGAATAGCATTGAAATGCCTACAACTCTTGGGGATGATAGACCAACCGAGCATATCAACAAAGGTCGCCTTATTTTCCAACAAGGAAAGTATGAGGAAGCTAGAAACATCTGGCTTTCATCAAGGCATAGATATGGCACAACCTACCCAAGCCATAGACGAAATGATTATTTCATTGCTATGAGCTTTCTTCAAATTTCTCATAAAATTCTGCAAGAATTTAAAGACATTCATCGCAATGAAGTTCGTTTGAGCTTTTCAAATGTTGCAACATTTTTAGCCTGGGCTTTTTTGAAAAAACGAGATGTTAAAGATGATCTAATTGATCAATTAACTCCTAAAGGCCTCTATAATCTTGCTGCTATCAATTATACATTTGGCCGACATGTTGGCGCTCACGGAGCTGCACAAGAAGGGCTTGATTTTTTGAGAAAAACAGGTCGCAATGATTACAGAAATAAACTGCGTCAAGTGATTGTTGAAACCTGGATCTTAGATCATAACTACATAGAAGCTATGCAAGAATTAGACACTATGATCAGGCAAGATCCAAATCCGAAAAATGCCGCCAGAGGATTTGCTCGGGCTGCAGACATCTATTTTGATCTTAATAACTACGAACTTGCTGAAGAGCTCTATCAACTTGCCAATCGTACCTATTTATACGCTGGAGAGATCGATCCAAACGCGTTTATTCTGCGTGGTGAATCTTTATTTTGGCTCAAAAGATTTGCGGAATCTGCTCAAATGTTTGAGCAAGCTTTTCAAGCAGATGACTCAAAAAGAAAAATACGACCTCTGCCTATTAGTCAAAAATCATGGGCAAAGCTAAGACTTGCAGATGCTAGACTTGCTATGGCAGAGAATAAGCAAAACGATAATAAAGCCCTCTTTGAAAAAGCACAACTTGCTTACTATCAAGTTAGCCGAGAATTTCCCAACACAGAAGCCAGCAAACTAGCACTTGTTAGGCAGGCATGCATCTCGCTTCCAGGTTACTTGGGCAATAACGTAAAACATGCACGAAAAGATCTGTCAGAAATACGCCAGATGAACATGCCTACTGAAGCTATTGAACTGGCGTGGTCTTGCGAACTAAATTCATTAGCACAGACCGAAAGAAATGTTGACTTTACCTTCAAGGTGAAGGAGTTTTTGGAAAAATTCCCTAATTCGCGTTTTGCTTTAAATTTTATATCACCTCTTAAAATAATCAGGGCAGATAAAATTGATGAATTTTTCACACAAAATGATGATTACTCAGCGATCTTGTTTTATGAGCGCAATAAATCGCTTTTGTTTACTGATATCAGCGAACATCGTCAAGCTAAACTCTGGCTCGCCTATGTACGAACAGGATCAACAGCTAAAGCAAAACCTTTTTGGCAAGCCTATCAAAAAAGCAGCCTCATTGATCAAAATCATCTTTGGACTCTTACCTACCTTGCTGAATCAAAGCAACAAAATGATCTGATTGCCTTTATGCGGGAAAAAGATATCCAAATCCCATTGGATACTAATGGGCTGATCATCTGGCATCGGCTTCTTGCTACTCGTTTAGATAAAAATCTTCATAAGCTTTTCTTACAAACTACTAACGAGTGGGCAAAAAACAACGTGCAAAATATTTGTTCCTATAAAGTCCCTTTAATTTCTCGCCTCAGTTCTCAAAAAATAGAGTTAGAAACTATTGCCTTAGAATTAGCCAAAGATATAAAAATCTTATTCCCTAAAATATTCACTACCAATTTATCTTGCGCCCGTGAGTTGTTAGATCTGGAAATTAATCTAGCAAGAGTTAATCACCAAGAAGCTTCCTATGCCAAGCAATGGTTTAGTCGGCTAGATTGGCCTTTTAAGAAAATTCAAATCCCATTTCTTTGGTCAGCTGCTAAATTTTTTATAAAAGCCGACCTGACTCAAGAAGCTGATAAAATGCTAAAAATCTTAGCTAATTTTGATCCAAAACAATTTCAAGAGGCTAATTTTGCTAAACTAGAACTTGAAAAAAATCGTAGAGAAGTAGATAAATTTTGGAATAAATAGACTTAAAGCCCCTTTATTCTCTTGTCAATCATCCGATAAGAACCTTAGAGTCTGTATTTCGAGGGTAATATGAATCGAACGATAAAAATCTCGCTCATGCTACTTTTAGTTAGCTCAGCTCTTACTCTCCTTTTAGCATTAAATTACTGGCTTGATTTCAAGCTAATTCCATCTGCTATTGCCTATTTAGCAACACTTGATTTTTTGTTTATTTCATTAACAGCGTTTATTCTCAATTGGAAAGAACCAGAAAATAAAAGCAGCGAAAATTTAGTAAGTCAAAAACTTGGTCTTTTAAAACAAATGGCCGAAAAAGAATATCTTAAGCAAAAAAGTATTCTAGAAAATGCTTCCAGAATAAAAGATCAGCAGATTCAACATCTCTTAGCTGAGCAGAATAAACGTGGATCTGAAGTTTTAAATCTAAAAGCACAGTTAGAAGAGCTGAAAGAAGGTTACCAAAAAGCCAAAGAGGCGGCAAAAGCAGGTGGGTTTACACCAAATTTAAACTTTTCAACTATTGAGATTAGAAATAAAGAACTTGAAAGCGAGCTTTCAGGCAGAGATGAATCCATGACAGTACAAGAATCTCTTCTTATCAAAGTGCAAGATCTTGTGCCTAGCATTGAATCTCAACTCAAATCAGTTATCCAAAGCACTGAAGATTCAGCAATTGAAATTGGGGATAAAGTGCGTTTTATTTACGAAAAAGCGCAAGAACATTTGGCTGAATCTAACGAAATAAACAAGCAATTTTCTGGAAAAGACACAAGCAAAGAAGGTGAACATTCCTCACTTCTTGCTGTTCTTAATAATGCCTTAGCCCTACTCAAAGACATGACAGAGATGTTAGTTGAAAATGCCAAACTAAACGTTGGCTACAAGCGATCCATAGAATTGATCTTAGAAAATACTGCTACCATTAATAAAATTACTGAAGACATTCAATATATTTCAGATCAAACAAACCTTTTAGCTCTTAATGCAGCTATTGAAGCAGCTCGCGCTGGTGAGCATGGCAGGGGATTTAGCGTTGTTGCTGAAGAAGTTAGAAAGCTTTCTGATCGAACTAACCAAGCATCAAATGATATTACACTAATTGTGGGTAAAGTGAATGATT
This sequence comes from uncultured Pseudomonadota bacterium, assembly GCA_937896265.1. GTDB lineage: Bacteria > Bdellovibrionota_B > Oligoflexia > Oligoflexales > Bog-1112 > CALBMD01. The sequence goes on along the minus strand of CALBMD010000077.1, from coordinate 2,276 downwards.
CTGTTGGAGAGATAGCCAAATCTCTCACAGATAATCTAAAAGAAACAAAAAGCAAACAAGAGTCTGTTGATGAAGCAGTCGAACTCTTGCGTTCCACGGCTAAAGAATCAACTGAAGTGTTTTCGCAGCTTGTAACAAGCTCAGTACAAAGCTCAGAATCTGTAGCTCACAATATCGATAAAATTATTCTAAGCCTACAATTTCAAGATATAACAAGACAAAAAATTGAAGCAACTAGCCTACCTTTAAAGCAAATTGGCAGCCTAACAAGCGATATTATTACCAAGATGCGGGCTGGCCGCACATCAAATAGCAAAGAGCAACCAGCAGGGCTGAGTCTTTTAGCCAAGGTTGAGGAAAATACTCAAGCAGCAGAAAAACCTACTGAAAGCGCCTCAAAAGGGGATAAGGCTTCGCCAAAAGATGTGCTATTTTTCTAAAGAAAGGAAAATACGCTCTAACGCGCTGAGTTCAGCTAATTTAGATTTCGCTAAAAGCGTCGATTTTAACTGCACAAAGGCCAACTCTCTAACTTTTTTATCCTTAATCTTCATTAAATCACTTACTGCCAAAGCTACTTCTGAATGCAAAGCAGCAATCGATGCTCTTGCTACCAGAGCATGCAAATCTTCACTATCTATTTCAAGTGCTTTACTCAAGTAGTAAAATTGCTCATAACTGTTCTCAGTGTTTTTTGCTTTGCTAAGAAACAGATTTTTAATATGAGACCCACTTACAAGTGGCCAAGCTGAAATGACAAGTAAAAGCGCTGAAATTGCTGCAAATAACGAGAAGTGCCATCTTTTATAGCGTGAGAGAAGAAGACCTAAGCCACAAAAAACACCAAAGACGAGACCCCCTAAATGGGCGTCATTGTCGATCATAATTGCCAAATCCCAGTGTGTTGACCCTAAATTAAAAAGAAAAGTTAGTGCGAAATTGAGAAAAACCACAAACGAGAATGGAGAGCGAAGATAGTAAAGAACCCTCTTTAATAGAGAAAAAGGATACTCTTTCCTTACCGTCAGAAAATACCATTCAAAAACCCAACCAACTCCAACAAGTGCAAAAATAGCGCCTGATGCTCCAGCTCCTACAACTAGACTACGATAAGAACTGGCAATATTTGCAGCAATACCACCACCTATATAAATGAAGAGAAAGCTTTTTGCCAAGAGAGGCTCTAATACCCGACCTAACGTTCTAAGAGCTAGATTATTAAGTATGAAATGAATAAAACCAACATGAAGAAATAAAGGGAAAACTAATCGCCACCAAGCACCTTTGGCAATCAAAACTGGTTCTTTGGCGCCCAAAGCAATAATATAATCAAGACTTGGGCTCAAAATATCCTTGCTTTGATAGCTTAACCAAGCAAAAAGAACAAAGTTAATAACAATGATGCGTCCTGCCCACGTTTTCCAATAAAAGCTTGGCATCATATCTTCTTTAAGCAATCTCAAAACCACCAGCAGCTAAAGTTGTCAAAAGCTCCCCTTCTTTCAGCCAATTTGCTAACTCCTTAATATCTTCATGAAGACAACGATCAGGAGACATAAATGGGCTTTTCTCTCTTACTTTTTTAAATACAAGTGCCAGTGGTTCTCCAAGTTGCATCGGCCGCAGCAAATCAATGCTTTGGCAACTAATAAGCAACTCAACAGCTAGGATATGAGTTAGATTATCCAAAACTTTTTGCGCCTTAACTACCGCACACGCCCCCATGCTAACATGATCTTCTTTATCAGCAGAAGTCGGAATAGAATCAACTGAAGCTGGATGGCATAAGATCTTATTTTCAGAGACTAAAGAGGCTGCAACAACATGCGGGATCATAAAACCAGAGTTTAATCCACCCTCATTAACAGCAAAAGCAGGCAATCCAGAGCTTTGAGGGTTTGTCAGTTTCTCAATGCGGCGCTCGCTAATGCTGCCAATTTCAGCCATTGCTATAGCTAAAAAATCCATAGCCATTGCAATGGGTTGGCCATGAAAATTGCCACCACTTAAGATATCTCCGTCGGCAAAGACAAGTGGATTATCTGTGACGCTATTTAATTCGCGATTGATTACATCTTTGACAAACTGAAAACAATCTCTTGTTGCCCCATGAACTTGAGGGACACAGCGAAAGCTATAAGGGTCTTGCACTTTACCACAGTTTCGATGGCTTTCATGGACTTCATCTCCCTTAGAGAAAAGCATTCTTAAATTTTGCGAAACAACCGCCTGGCCAGGATGCGGCCTAAGCGCATGGATTCGCTCATCAAAAGATC
>CALBMD010000076.1 GCA_937896265.1 uncultured Pseudomonadota bacterium | reverse complement strand
CTGTGAAGCCAAGCTGAACGATGATCAAACGAATGTATTCAGCAGCAGTAAGGATTTCGTCACCATTGTAGTTCTTTAGATGAGAGGCAAGGCCATTCATTAGCTCAATGGCTTCATCAACAATATAAGTTTTGTGGTGAAAAGACAGCGCACCAAGCTCAAAAGCTAACGGCAAATTTGGATAATCTACTTCTGGGTCTATAATGATACTACAACGGATATGGTTTAAAGTCTTCTCTCTAAGAATTAAATCAAGAAGTGCTAGAGCGTTAAGATCAGCATCAACCGTAAATGTCGTGACCACCCAATCCACCACATTTGTCGAAAGGTAGCGTAAGGCATCTTTTCCAGATGTCACGTAAGTAACATGCACATATCCCATTGCCTTGATAGCTTCGGTAAATATCTGGCGTAAGCTATTGCTCTCGCAGATAATCAAGGTCCAGGCTTCAGTTTTTTCTGTCAGTCGGCTCATTTCTTCCTATTGGGATAAAAGGCCCTGTCTTCATCGTATTAGCAATCTCGAAAAAAAACTCTCTTGATGCATCTTCAAGATAAACGAATTCAACTCCCAACCCGGGCTTAACAAAGGGGGAATGATCATAGCGCATCCACTGAACATAGCCTATACCCTTAAGGGTAATTTTTTGCTCGAGGCGAAGATCAAGTCGCACAAGCATCCCTTTTTCAAGGGATGCAAAGTTTCTAACCTGTTCTTTATCAATGTATATGCCACCCCGACCTAGTTCACAGAGACCTTTGGCTAAAGCACAATCAATAATCAACTCAGACAATTGCTCTTTGTTAGCTGATTTAGGTAATTTTGTTAGCTGCAACTCCGGGTTCAATACGCGAGTCAGACATTTCTTCAATTCCCTTAGCTCGATAGGCTTACCTATAATGGCATCAACACCAGCATCAAGAAGCTCTACCTTTTCAGATAAAAATCCAGTAATAACAACAATAGGTTGCGTCAGTTCTAAATCTCTACGAATAATATGAGCTAACATTAGCCCATTGATATCAGGCATATTTAGATCTGTAAAGATGGCCGCAAATTTTTGGGTTTTAAGAAGTTTTATAGCTGCAGCTGCTGACCCTGCTATCTGTGTACTATAGCCAAGCTTCTCACCCACATAAAACTGGCTAATACGCAAAAAATGTTCCTCATCGTCCACGATGAGAATATCTTTATCCATTGCTCCCCACGCAAACCTAGATGTTTTCGGCTGCTCCTTATAGTATAGTGCGCCTTATTGCCTTTAAACAAGAGGTCGGGGAAAGTACGGAGTCTTTATGCAACAGAATGAAGAGTTTGCCATGATTGTCCATGACATTCGCAAACCACTAGCAGCAATAGAACTATTCTTAAGAGCCATTGGCAGTACCGAGTCTGTCGAAAAAAAGATGCACCTTTTAAAAAGTAGTTCTCAGATCCAAAGATCTGTCCAAAAAGCAAACACTCTTCTCGACAATCTCTTAGGTTCCAGCAGCGAGATTATCACTAGAGAACTTTGTTATATTGAACAATTCATATCAACAGCGCTTAAAGATCTACAAGATCAATTTGCAGAGAAAAATATCCGTTTTACCTATGATCTAAAAGTTAGAACCCTCATGGTAGATCGACAAAAAATTGAAAGAGTTTTTAGCAATCTTATTACCAACGCAATTGAAGCTATGCCATCAGAAGGAGAGATTAGTTTTAGCACCAGCTATATCGAAATAGATAGTCTAGATTTTGTGAAAATTACTATCGCCAACTCAGAAAGTTATATTCCACCGGAACTTCGGGAGCAGATCTTTAAACCTTTTGTTACGTTAAACAAGAATCATGGCACTGGTTTAGGTCTAGCTATCTGTGAAAAGTTAATTCGCTTCCACGGGGGACAAATTTCTTGTTCTTCAAGCCTTAATCTAGGCACGCAGTTTAGTTTTTTACTGCCAGCAGGAACAGAAGCAGAAGGTGCACCAGGCTTTACACTGCCCACCCATTCGACTTGTCTTGGCATAGAAGAGCCCTGTATCAGTGCATCAAAAGACGACATGGCGACTCAGCAAGAAATTGTAGCGTTACTTGATAATAAGCCTTTGACCATGGCTATTATTGACGATGATGAGATTTATACAGATATGCTATGCAAGCAAATAAAGAAACTCACTTGTGGCTTAATTTACCCGGTGGTAGCTTCAACCTTCTTGGAAGGCTTCCGCCTGGTGCTCAAGGAGCTTCCCCAAATCATTCTCATTGATTTAGATCTTAAAGATCCTATTTTCAATGGTATCGATTTGATTAAATCT
>CALBMD010000075.1 GCA_937896265.1 uncultured Pseudomonadota bacterium | reverse complement strand
GTATCGTTTGCGTAAATCTTTGATTTCAAGTGCTGCCACGTTTTCTCCTTGCTCTTGTAAAGCTTGTACAGCGAGCTTTATTTCCTTTAAATTTAAAAAGAAATCCTCTTAATCCCAGTTTTTTAGCTGCTTCCTGCAGGCTAGCAAGTCCTCGTCAAGAACTTGGTCTGAAATTGATCACTCTGAAGAACTAAAATAAACCTTATCTGCTAGCTTGGCCCCTCATTTTTATTTGTCCTGACCAACTAACGCTAGGGCTATTACCTAACTACTTACAAACCATAATAATATTAGGATATTATATCAATACCTACGATAATGAATAAATTTTTATTGAGCGACCACATCTTATCAATATGAACTTCATGTGGAATGCTTTATTTGGTGGGAAGTTTCTTAAGGAAAAATATTCCTATGTCTTTGCTTTAATAACTTGGGTTTTAAGAGACGTGACTATCCTTTTCGGCATCAAGAAAATGCCATAGAATAGAACATATGATCCGAACCATACACATTGGCAGTGGCCTATGCTATAGCCTTTTGTTTCTGATTGTAGCTGTCAATAGCAGCGTTGACTATGATACTTTTCTGGCCAATATACGCTCCATCCTCACTAGGCAGCTGCATCCGCTAATAATCCTCTGCACCATCGAGCTATCAGTTTTGCATCTATACATCATTTTGTTTCTCTTTGTGTCATCTTGGCACAATATGCCTTGTCATTTTTGTTTGCGCGAGGTGTTGTTAATCTAACTAGAGGGCGGTGGGAAGCAAATGAGGTTTATCACCGGCTAAAAGACGATCTGGTACTAGCTCATGGCTTAGCCTTTCTGTTTTGGTTTGGCTTTTATGCCCTTATAGCAGGGGAATGGTTTGAAGCGTCAGAAAATACCAATAGTACTAAAGCGATGCTTTTTGCCGTGAGTAATCTCCTAAATATAGTTATACTTTACTTAGCAGATGAAGAGGGGCACGAAAAAATCAGTGATAGCGATTTGATCTCTTGAAGTCCATCAGTGGTGTGATACAATCAATTCGGATTGTAATACTAAATTATATTGTTTTAGGAGTAGCAGTAATGAAAGTTCTTAAGTCTGTTCTTTTTGTTTGTGCAGCATCTTTGGGTTTGGGCAATATCGCTCTAGCTAACGAAACTGCTCCAGCAGCACACGAAGCTGCTCCAGCTGCACACGAAGCTGCTCCAGCTGCACACGAAGCTCCAGCGGCTGAAGCTAAGCCAGCAGGCAAGAAAAAAGCTAAAAAAGCTAAAAAAGCTGGTCATCACAAAGCTGATGGTCACAACCATGCAGCTGAAGCTAAGCCAGCAGCAGCTGCTCCAGCTGCTGAAGGTGCGCACGAAGCTGCTCCAGCTGCCGAAGGTACACACTAAGCTTGATCTTGTTCAGGTCGGTTTCTAGGGGATTATTGATCCCCAAGCCTAAAGTGAGGGGATTCAGGAAGATCCCCTAGAAACCGACCTGTTTTCTCTTGTTTCTACCTATAAAAACCTTTCGAAATCTTTCCTCAGTTTTAGTTCATCTACAACTTTCTTGAGATTCTCGGCATCGCTGCATTTAGCAACTAGCAGGACATCCGTTTCATCGATGACACAGAGGCCTTCAACACCGACAAAGGCGACAAGTTTATTTGGATCTTTAGTCATGGCTTTGTTGTTTTGGGCTTGATATTGGTAAGTTAAGGAGTTTAATTGTTGTTCTGCGAGGTAAGATTGGCGTAATGTTATAAAAACATCGATATTTCCTACGTCATACCAGCTAAAGTTTTGAGCGGCAATAACAGCTAGTTCACCAGCAAGACTGGCTGGCTCCATAACAGCAAAATCAACTGATTTTTTTTCGCAAGCATCGTAGTTGCCTTGGCCATGAAGATAGTTTTGTAGGTCTTGATACATGATAGGAGCGTGTTTAGCAAAGATGCGAGCAAAGGTCTGGCCTTTAGCTGCAAAAATACCCATATTCCAGAGCATGTTAGGTGATTTTAGATAAGTTTCAGCTACTTCTAGCTTTGGTTTCTCGTGAAAG
>CALBMD010000074.1 GCA_937896265.1 uncultured Pseudomonadota bacterium | reverse complement strand
CATTTGTGTATTTAATAATTCATCAAACCAAGCCATTTTCATATCCGAAGAAAAATAGACATGTCTTTCTAAGGCCGTGAAATTCCAAGCTTTACCCTTATCAAAATAAGGTTTTGCAAATTTGATAAATGCTGGTTTGTTCCAATTTTCTGTCGCATCCGTTCCAATGAAAATCGCATCATCTGTCATAGCATTGAAATAATCATTAAAATTAATTGATGTATTGTGGCTTATCTCGTCTTTATTTACCTTATTGCCAGAAGTCTGAGATATTGAAGTTTCAGTATACTTAGGTTTTTTATCTGTATTATTAAATTTATTTGACTGCAATAGTTCAGGTGTGCACAATTGAGATTCATTTTCTTTCTTCTTCTTCATTTAAAGCACAGCGTTGCATTATTGTCATAATTGATTCAGTTGCATTGCCAGGAATCACATTATTTTCAATCATTTCGTCGTTGATAACATGGCACTGAAACTTGACGCATTCGCAGCCAGCTTTCGCGGCATCGTCAATCATACGAATTGCTTTATTGAAATCACCCTCATGATTAATGCCAATTTCAGCAATGACCAAAGGAGAGGTGTTCTTAGAAACTTCACGATTACCGATCGAAAACATGCTTCAATCCCTTTCGAATAAATGACAGTTCTAGGATTTTACCCTGTGAATAGCTGTTTGTCCAGGAGCTTGGGTGAGAGCTTTTATCCATGGCATAGGATACACTCGTTGGCTATAGATCCAAACGGTCAAAAAACTAAGAGCATTTGAAATAACAAAGGCTGCAACAGAACCGTTAACTCCAAAAGAAAAAGTTAAGAGCATGCAGAGCGCTAGATGCAAACAGGAGATAGATAACGTTATCTTCGCAAGAAGTTTGGTTTGTTTGAAAAAGAAAATATAATTTACCACCAAAAGATACAAGCCGTTTAAACCAAAGCCAATAGAAATAGGGAGAATTATACTTGTAGTTTTTCTGAATTCATCCCCTAAAAGATAAGGAGCTAAATAGCTAGCAATCAAGCCGTAGAAGCTGGCGCCGCCTAAAATAACACCAAACATAAGATAAGTGCCTCGAACGATTTTGTCGCGATTTATTTCTTCTGAGCTTAGCTGCTGAAATAGCCAAGGTACAAAAGATCGATTAAACGCAATACATATAATATTGACAATGAGCGCTAATTGAAAAGCAGCGCTATAAATGCCAACGGAGCGTGTATCTATAAAGGAATTAATAATAAATTTATCTGCACCGGTTAATGCCCAGCCAGCTACGCCATGAACAACCAGCGGCGCGCCAAAAAAAGCGGCTTCTTTCAAGGACGGCAGGTCAGTTTTTTTTATTTGCTTGATTGAGCTTAGCTTTCTGAAGCAGAGAATAAAAAAAATAAAATTTGTCGCTGCTATAGCTGCCAAACGACCGGTTGGCCCAAGTTCTAAAGTAAAAACTAAGAGGATAGTTAAAGAAAAATTAGCGAAGGTTTGTAGAAACTGCAGGTAACCAAATTTAAGCGGTTGCTCTTGAGTCTGATACAGTGTCAGTTGAATATTGATAGCAAATTGGCAGAATGCCGCAGGAATCACAGCAAGTAACCAGACCTTGGGAATCAAAAGCTGGTGACTAATCATCTCTAGAAAAGGAAGTGCTACGAGGCATACTATGGTTGTCACAATAAGGCCAAGGGAAATAACAGCTGAAATAATGCGTTTTAGTTCGGTAGAAGAGGTTTTAAAAAAACTGATTTCGACCAGGCCGCCGCTATTTAAGCCAACAATAATGAGCAAAATAGCCAAGAGATTATTAAAGTTGGCTAACATCCCATATTCTTGCGGTCCAAAAGTGCGAAAAAGGATGGGTAGAAGAAAAAAGGGCATGCCATTGCGCAGAACATCAAAGAATAAGTAGATACCTGATTTTTTAATCAAATTTGAGGGGAACATCTAAACTTATTTCCCCGCCTTAAGCGTTATTGTCAAGCCAACGCCAAAGAAAGAGCGGATAAAAGGGATTTTAGCTAAAACAGAATCAATAGCGAAGTGAGCTGCGGTTGAAATCCCAAGGGGAGGGAGAAAGCGCGAGTAACGAATAGCTTTTATGTTAAAACGCGCAGGCTCGAAAATCTTTTTCCATAAGAAAGCAGGTCGAATATTTTCATTTCCTAAATAGTAGAAATCACCATTGTGTGGGTTAACGCGCAGCTCTTTAATTGGTGTCAAGAGCCCCATTTTTAGGCGAATTAAAAGCCAATAAATTGGATTTCCTCCGTTTTCTTCGCTTAAATAAAAGGTTCCTTCTGGCTTTAACAGACGAGATATCGCAAAAGCGGCATCTTTAGCAGGTTCGATATGATGGAGAGTCGCAGCGCTATAAATCAAGTCAAATGGCTCAGGAGGTGAAAATTTAAATATGCTAGATTCTTGAAAATCTAGATGAGAAAGATGAGGCGAGTTTTGGATCATTTTTTCTTTGATTTTTCGTGCCATCGAAATTTTGTTTGCCATGGCGTCAAGGCCTAAAGTTTGGGCATTTGATTGGCTTGTAATAAAAGCACTCTCTAAACCATAGCCGCAGCCTAAATCTAATATTTTAGGCTTTCGGCCATTTTTTTGCACGAAAGCCTCAATTTCTTCAATAAAGGGTGTAATTCGCTCAGCAAAAAAAAGCGCCTTATAACCCATCCTCTTTGGAGAAACACCTGCCTGGAGGCCATAGTATTTTTGGACGACTGTAAAATCTGAACCAAATTGAGTTAGGTTGTTTAACCAGCGAAAGTAAAATTGTAGGGCTTCATTGAAGATCTTGCTGCCTCTCCTGTTGCCAATAGAAAGCTCTGAGGAGAATTTTTCAATGTCAAACATGTTCTATCTCACATAAAATAGAGATTATTGCTACGCCGCTTTATTTGGTTCATTAATAAAATGGCGAATGTTAGTATTTGAGAGCAAATGGCCCTCATCAATGATAATGGTCACAAGATAAAATAGAAAGGTGAATCTATGTCTAATGCACCCACCGCAAAGTATGGGTTACCTCTTGAGGTTAGGTTTTGCAAAAAGTGCGTTATCAGCAACCAACGTCCAAGTTCTGTTATAGAGTTTAAAAATCGCTCGGATGCTAAAAAACCAACAATCGGGTTTGATGAAGAAGGCGTATGCTCAGCTTGCCACTTTGCGGAGCTAAAGGACAAGGGAATCAATTGGGAAGAGCGAGAGAAGCAGCTTATTGAACTTTGCGATCGCTATCGTAAGAATGACGGTAGCTATGATGTTATTGTTCCTGGCAGTGGCGGTAAAGACAGTGCTTTCACTTCGCATATTTTAAAATATAAATACGGCATGAACCCCTTAACTGTCACCTGGTCCCCTCATAAATATACGGAAATTGGCTGGCAAAACTTTCAGAATTGGATTCATTCGGGCCTGGATAATGTTCTTTTTTCTCCTAATGGGAAAGTGCATCGTCTCTTGACAAGGCTTGCTTTTGAAAACTTGTGTCATCCCTTTCAGCCTTTCATCATTGGACAACGTTTAATTGGGCCAAAATTCTCTATTTTGTATGATGTTCCATTAATAATGTATGGCGAAAATCAAGCTGAGTATGGCAATGCAATTGAAGAGAATGGCAAGCCAACAATGGATCCAGCTTTTTATGCTGAAAAAGCGAGTTTGGAAGATGTTGTTTTAGGTGGTGTCACGGCAAAAGAACTAATAGAAAAATATGGCGTTACTGCTGGTGAATTAAATCCTTATCTTCCTACAGATGGGGAGCGCTTGCGCAAAATGGGCTCGGAAGTTCATTACCTAGGATATTATTTAAAATGGGATCCGCAAGAATGCTACTACTATGCTGTTGAGAATA
>CALBMD010000073.1 GCA_937896265.1 uncultured Pseudomonadota bacterium | reverse complement strand
TCCGGACAAAAGTGTCAACTATGTCTCAGGTCATTCATTTTTAAGAACTAAAAAACTAAAAAAAGATAGGCGAATAGATGACATCCTAAAGCAAAGTCGCCCCCTCCTCAGGGGTATGACCCGATGGTATGTTGCAAGGTAACCAGCCGCCAGACAGGAGTGCAAACTATACCATCGGGTCATACCCTCCAAAAAAGCATTTTCATGATGCTTCATCTAAGGGTATGTACTACCATGTCCTGAAGCCCTAATACCAGATGAAGGATAAGGTAGTGATGAGCATAGAATCTTCCGATAACACCCCCAAAAAATTGCATGTCGGTAAACCGCATTGGCTACGTACTGATATCCCTTCTGGTGGTACATTCTTTAAAATACAAAGCGATCTCAAAGCCAAATCTCTTGTGACTGTTTGTCAAGAGGCTAAGTGCCCCAATATCGCCGAATGCTGGAACACCAACACGGCTACCTTCATGGTCCTTGGTGACACTTGCACACGGGCTTGTCGTTTCTGTCATATCAAAACAGGCAATCCAGAAGGCCTTCTGGATCCAAACGAACCAGACAAGATCGCCCAAACCTGCTTGACGATGAAGCTGCGCTATGTCGTCATCACCATGGTTGATCGCGATGATTTACCTGATGGCGGAGCTGCTCATCTAGCTCGAGTGATCACTGCTGTAAAAGAGCAAAATCCAGGCATCATTGTCGAGATTTTAGCAGGTGATTTTCATGCAAAAGATAGCTCATTGCAAACAGTGTTAAAAGCTAAGCCTGAAGTCTTTGCCCATAATATTGAAACAGTTGAAACACTAACACCAAGAGTACGCGATGCTCGCGCTTCTTATCGCCAATCCTTGGCTGTGTTATCACGCGTCAAAGAGCTAGCTGATTATCCTTTATGGACCAAAAGCGCCCTAATGCTAGGTCTAGGCGAAACAAACGAAGAGATTACGACTAGTCTAAAAGACCTGCGGGAACATCACGTTGATTTTTTAACCATTGGACAGTACATGCGTCCAACTAAGAAGCATTTGGCTATTAAACGTTGGGTAGAACCTAGCGAATTTAAAACCTATGAAGACTTAGCTACTTCTCTAGGATTTCAAGGCATCGCCTCAGCGCCTTTAGTCCGTAGTTCTTACCGCGCCCGCGAATTTTTTGAAAGAGCTACTGCTAGACAGGCCGCTCAACTATGAGGTTTTTTAGTTTTAGTAGATATGGTGCTGAGGTTTTACTTATCATTTTGACATTTATAGCCTATTTGCCTCTAGCTTTCGGCCATGCGCTAGCAAGCCTCATTGTTTTAGCTCGTAGACTTTGCCAAAAGAAAGAAAAGCAAATTTTTTTAGCCAACGTCAACCGCGTTTATGGCTTTAAACAGCACTCACCATTCACCAACCTATTTCTAGATCAAGTTTACTACAACCAAGCCCGAACAGCCCTTGAGACAATTCGAGCCATTTTGCGTCCTAACCAATTACAGCTTGATGGCTATGAAGAACTTGCAGCTCTTGTACAACCCTTATCACACGATAGAACCAAAGGTTTTATCGCTATTACTGCTCACCTGGGCAGCTGGGAACTGGCTGGTTCTTTTGTTGCCAAAGCTTTAGGCCGTGATTTTTTTGTTCTAGCTAAGCCTTCTCGTTACTCTTGGGCAACAATATTTTTAGACAAGCTACGCCGTAAGATGGGGACCTTTGTTCTTTGGACAAATAAGAAGAGCTTGCCTCGGGATATGATTGCTTGCCTTGATGCTGGCAAAGGACTAGGTTTTGTCATGGACCAAAAACCGCAAGGTCGAGTGGGTCCTAAGGTTTTGTTTTTCGACCAAGCAACTGAATTTGTCGGTGGCCCAGCCATGATGGCATTGCGTAAAAACGTGCCAATCATCGCTACTTTTTGCATACGGCTTGGACCAAGTTATTTTCGCCTCGTCAGTCGAGTTATTTATAATCCAAGCGCTGACACTGGGAAAGATTTAACCGCTATCACGCAAGACGCCGCCCAAGCTATAGAAGAAGCTATTCGTCAATACCCAGATCAGTGGTGTTGGGATTATAAACGCTGGGCGTTATAACCTACACTCTTCACTCAAAAATCTAAAAAAAGATAGGCGAACAGGGAAAAAACCTCTATGAATTTTTTCCAAACTCTCCTCCTTGCAAAGATCAGCTAGAGTAAATAAGATATAATATTGGGAATAGCCACCTTTTTTATCCTTAAGGAGACTGCCCATGTTACGATACATCCTTGTTGCTCTATGCTGCTTTCATTCCTTATCAGCTCTAGCGGTCGATGCTAGCTCTGGCTGTGGACCAGGTTGGTACATTCTTAAAAACAACAGCCTAGTTTCATCATATCTTCGCACCATCACTCACGCTTTCTTAGCTCCTACTGTTACCTTTGGCATGACAACCGGCACCTCTAATTGTACAAAGCACAGTATTGTTGAAGAGAGCAAACAAAGCGAAGCTCTCTTAACAGTAACCTTTGACAAGCTTCGCCAAGATGTCGCCCAAGGACAAGGCGTGTTTTTAAACGCCTATGCCGACACCTTTAAATGCGCTTCAGATGATAAAGCCTTATTTGGCAAAACAGTACAAGCTAACTACTCGAAAATTTTTGTGAAGGATCACAGCCCTGAGAATATTGTTGAAAATACTAAGCAGGTCCTTGCCAAAGAACCAAAACTCGCTACTTCCTGCAAGGCAGTTTAAGCGCATCTTTTTTTTATATCTAGCAGGTGGGCTAGCCCCCCTGGCTAGTGGCAAAGATCCTACGCTTTCTTGGCTTGCTTTACTTCACTATCAAATAGGCTATTTTTCAACAAAGAGTACCATCGACAACCCCGAATTTTTCTTCGCAGCTGATGGTAAAACAAACCCCAATGCCGAACTCGAAGCCTCTCGTAAGGCCTTAGCAAATGGCCTTCCCAAAGTAGGCGTTCTTGATCCACAATGTGCTTTCCCTGCCCGGAGTCACTATTTCGCCGAATACTTTGGGGATAAACCTCGTGATGTCAGCTGCGATGGTTTTGAGCATTGGCGACAGCATCTGCAAGTAAAATCACTAAGCATGGTCTTTTCTTCGGCTTATTTAGGAAATCCAGCCTCTATGCTTGGACATACATTTATCAAACTCAATCTTGCCAACAATAAAACCGACACCTCACCTCTGCTTGACTATGGGGCTAGTTTTGCTGCTTATCCAGAAAATGATCCCGAATTTATTTATATGATTAAAGGACTAACAGGAGGTTACCGAGGAGTACTCACCCTTGACCCCTACTATAGCCATGTGCTTACTTATGCCTACCGAGAAAACCGAGATCTCTGGGAATACGAACTTGATTTAACCCCAAAAGAACTTGTTTATTTCATCGAACACCTATGGGAGCTTTTTGCCGCCTCAAGTATTGACTATTACTTCCTCGATGATAACTGCGCAAGCATCCTCATTGAAGCCCTAGATGCTGTAAGACCAGAGCTTCATCTAAGCCAAAAAAAGGGGCTATTTGTTCTACCTCAACAAACATTAAAGCTAGCTCTCCTCATGCAAAAAGATAAACGCGTAAAAGCTTTTCCTTCACAGCGCCGCCTCTTTCACGGTATGCTTACTACTGCAGCTTATCAAGAAAAGCATGAGCTGCGTCAAACTCTCTTTTACAACAAGATCTCAAATAACCCTGTTGTTCTTGATCTCGCTTTAGCCTACATCAACTTAGAAAAAGCCAGTGTTAAGTTTGACCAGCAGCAGAAAATTCGCGAACTGGAAGAAACTATTCTCACTAAAAGAGCAAGCTATGCTGTAGCTCCTCTTGCTCAACCAGAAGTCCTTCCCAAAAACTACTTTAGTCCTGAGCAAGCTCATGAACCAGCAAAGATTGGTCTCTATAGCGACTCTCAAAAAACCTTCATTGCTCGCGTTCGCCTTGGTCATCATGATTTACTTGATCCCCCTCAAGGGTTTGAACCCTATTACCACATGGATTATCTTGACCTGACATATCATCGCGGCAAAAATCAAAGTTGGAACTTTCGTCTTGTCGATGTTGTCTCACTTGCTCCGTTCCGTGATTTTGAGTATTTTTCTTCTTGGCGCATTGGCGGTGGTTTACGCCAAGATAACTGGGAAGATAAAAACCTAAATAGCGAAGCTTATTTTTATTGCGGTGTAGGTTATGCTCTAGAACTAATACCTAGAAAGCTACTTCTCTACTCACTGCCAGGCCCTCGTATTGCTGTAGGAACTCAAGATAAACCACGACTTGATCTTGATATTGATCTTTCGTTCTACTGGGCAGCGTTGTCAACAACACGCATTAGCATAAGTCATCTACTTACCCACCAGTTTATGCCAATAAAAGCAAGAAACACTACTTCGACAAAAATTGCTGTAAGCTACGATCTTTCATTAGCTCTTTCCATTGAAGGTGAATGGCTAAGAGATAAGAATAGAAGAGTTCAAACTTTAGGCATGGGGTATCGATTTTAAGCGCCAAAGACGTGTCCTGAGCTGTAGGCGAAGGATCTCGAATTTATCTACCGCTATTTTTAGGTTCACATTTAACAGCGAGACTTTTAT
>CALBMD010000072.1 GCA_937896265.1 uncultured Pseudomonadota bacterium | reverse complement strand
TTTGGCGCTCAGTTTCTCGCTCAGAGCAAGGCATTAAGACCAGATGAAGAGCAGCTCACCGATCTTTTAGACGAACTTTTGACAATGGATATGCCGCACTACGTACTCAAAGCCATCGATCAGCATCCAGATATTTGGCTGCGAGCTAGTTTTCGGGGAGCAAATATCGAAGGAATAGCTTCTTTGCTCGTGGCAGAGCTTGAAAGAGCAAAAGAATGCTTCTATCTAGCTCAAGAAATAATGCCGCTTGAACCAGGGCCGTATGTAAATCTAAGCCAGATATTTCAGCATGAAGGCTTATGGGAAGAGTCTTATGAGTGGCTAAAGGCTGGTTTGGAAGTAGATAAAAATCATTTTCCAAGCTGGGAACTTGTTGCCAAGTATTTTCATCAGGTGTCAGCCGAGCCTCTTTCTGCTCTGCGCGAGCTGGCGGAAAAGCTAGACTCTTGGGTGGGGTTTAGCCTCTTGTTAGAGCTTGATCCTGTTAGAGATGCCATCAAGAAGGTCGAGATCTTTAGCCGTTACTATCAAAAGGGGCTGCGCAGCGATGAATTTCTTATCGACTATACAGCTGCTTTAGGTATGGCAGGCGACTATACTAAGATTGGTCCTGTTGCTTGGGAGCTTGAGCAGGTTATGCAAAAGCCTGTGCCATGGAAGCTTAGGATTCATGAGCTGCAAGCTATCTTGGCTATGGGAGAAAAAGAAGCTTTTATCAAAGAAGCCAAGGCTAAAATAGTTCAGAAGATTTTTCCTGGTCGCATTGAAGAAGAGTTAAAAGCTATGATCGATGAAGTCGAGCTTGAGCTCAAAGAGGAAAAACCTGCAGGCGGCTGTCACTAGAACAAAATTTGAACTTTGGCAAAGAGGCGTTTTGGAGAAAGCGGCAATACTGCTCTCAAGAAAAGCTTTTGGGAAACCAGTCGCGGGGCTTTCCAAGTCATGTCATAGTTAATAATTTTATTTGAGACAGCCCTGTACTTGAACGTAAGGAAACAAACCGTGGTTGCTAAAGATATTATTGTGACAGCAAAGGCACCTACTCCTATTGGCCCTTATTCTCAGGCAGTGCGATCAGGTGATCTGCTTTTTTGTTCTGGCCAAGTGGGTTTAGACCCGCATACCAAAGAGCTAGTGCCAGGTGGCATCGAAGCGCAGGCTAAGCAGATTATGCTCAATCTAGCGGCAGTGCTTGAGGCAGCAGGCTGCCAATTTGCTAATATCATCAAGGTTACAATTTTTTTACGAAATATGTCTGATTTTGCCTTGGTAAATAAAATTTACTCAAGCTATTTTATAGATAAGTTCCCGGCTCGTTCGACAGTAAGTGTTGTGGGCTTGCCCCTTGGTGCTCTTGTCGAAATAGAGGCTATTGCCCGCTTATAACAGATTTGTTTGGGAAGCCACGCCAAATTTTCCTAACTCTCGTCTCGAGTTTAAATTTTACTCGTCGATTGTTTTAGAGACGCTGATTGTTTATGATGGAATTTTTCTTGGAGTGAAGTAGATCAAGGGGTAAGTCTTATGCTACGATAGGACTAAACGTATAAATCCCAAGGACCCATCGTTTTTTAGAAAGCAGGTCGGTGCAGAAACAAAAACAAAGTGGAGAACAGGTGAAGACTTGGTTGGTCGGCATGGTTATTGGAGCTTTCGCGACAGTTTTGTTGACCGAAGTTTTTACTAAGGGCTTTTCTGCTCACCTCAAGCCAGATGAGACTTCTCTTCATGTGCTGATCGATGGTATCGATTTCGGCACCTTTTCCTCAAGTATTGATCCGCGATCTTTAAAAGATAGTAAAGGTAGCTCTGGAAAAATTTTTACGCTGGGGCGGACTTTTGTTACAAATCCGTCATATTTTGAGTGGACGCAGCGGTCAATCAGCACAAAACCTGGGTTGCAACATATTCAACTTGTCGCAAAAAATAGTTCAGGTGGTGAAGTTTCCCGTTACGTTTTCCTTGGTAAGCCATTAAAGTGGACGGTTGGAAAAGAAGCTCAAGGGACGGGTGCATTCTATGAAAACATTGAACTTGCGGTTCAGGATCTTAAAGAAATTAGTCCAAAGTAGCCTTCTTGCTTGTTTTTGTTTCCCAGCCTGTTTGGAGCTTCAAGAAAATTCAGTCAGCCGTCATCTTGAAAAGCAAGATGTGCTGGTGGAAGAGTCTGTGCTGCCAAATCAGGTGCCAGAACTGAGTCTTGCCAACTATTGCTGTAGTACCGGCAAAGAGTGCCAACTTAATTTTCATATCAATATCTTAGGCGAAGATAAGGGGCTTAAGTTTAGCTTTCAAGCTTCGCAAAGCAGAGCTGTTGAGGTGGCGCTTGGCGATCAAAGTGCTAGGCTTGAGCTACCTGAGACTTTTGTGCAAGACAGAGCAAGAATGTGTCAGGATCCAAATATTGCCACAACACTAGAGCATAAAGCCAAGATAGAAAGCCAGCTTGCTAGTGCTCTTTCTTTTTACCACCCAAGCTGCATGAACCCCAAGCTTGAACAGGGTACATGGCAGTGTCAGGAGCCAAGCTTTGCTTTGGAAAAAGAAAAGACCTCTCTGGCTGTTATGAAGCAACACATGTTGAAAAAATGGGTTGGCCATCCTTATGTCTTAGCCAGACGGCTTATGATCAATAGCCAGCTCATCGCTATTTTAACAGGCGAGATTGAAGATAAAAAATTCGCTTCGTTTTGTACGCTTGTGCGCAAGTCGATGGACTCAGAACTGCCACTTATTATGCAGTCTAGGGTGTGGCAAAGCTATCTATGTGACAAAGCACCGCAGATCAGAGAGCAAGTAGCAAGGCGAGCTGTGGAGTTAGCCAATAAGGAACTAGCATTTTTCATCGAGCTAGCTGATCGTAGCAACAAACGAGCAAATATCCTTGTCAAGTTACCGATGAGTGACCAAAAAAACCGACTCTTATCGGTGGATCTAAAAGCTAATCGAGATGTTGGTTTGGGTCTTGTGAACACAGCGCTTTTGATGCAAGTAAAAGCCCAGCCATCGATGGCTAACGGTGAGTTTGTTAGCGATGGCGAGCAATGGGATCCCTTTTTTGATTCAAGGTCTAACCTATTTCAGATCGCCAAGATCCTTGGTTTTTTCAGTTCTTCTTCAGCGAGTAGCCAAAAGCAGATGGTGGACTTGGAAAAAGAAAACACGGTCATTGCTTCTTATTTGATCCGAAGCATAGTCGGCGAAAGCTCCTTTGTTGTGACAAACGGCCGCTATAAAATTCTACATCTGCCTATCGGTAGTTATGAATACAGTATTGCTCAACACCATGCTAGCAACCATGAAAAGTGGTGGAAGCCAGCTGCAGAGAATAGATCCACTGGCCAGTTTAAATGGGGTGAATCGAATCTAACAATCCAAAGTTGGTGATGTTAGATCTCAAATTCGAATTTCTGGGTCTTAAGAAGATCTATACTTGGTGTAGAGAAAATACTTGTCATCGCTAGTAGATTCTTCATGAAAGCCAAGCCGCAGGGCAATAGCACGGCTAGCTCTATTAGCCTTCTCGCATTTTATGGTCACTGAAGCAAGCTGCCAGACATTAAAAGCATGACGAATTAAGGCGGCAACTGTTTGGGTCATGATCCCTTGTCCACAAAAGGCCGATGCTAGCCAATAACCAATCGTTGATGTCCGCTCCTGCCAATCAATGCCATGAAAACCGGCACTACCTATAAGCTTGCCATCGTAGATGATCTTTGCCTGCCAGCCGTCATCTCTAAGATACTGCTGCCAAGCTCTTTCGATAAAGGGTAGGTGGTCGGCGGCTGTTTTTGTTTCTTTGACCCATGGTAGAAAAACTGTCAGATGAGCGCGATCAGCATCTACTGCGGCAAATAAATTTTCATAATCCTTGGGCTCAAACAAGGCCAGATGTGTCTTGTCTGCTATTTCAATGTGTAAGAGATGGCTAGCTTCTTGTTGTAAGATCCTTTGTACAAAGTCATCTTTGGCACTTGGATAGGATTTGCGAGGGGTGTTGTTCGTCTTTAGCCGCTGTTTAAATGCGCTATAAGCCTGTTTAACGGCCTCGTCGCTTAAGAGGTGGTCGCGAAAAACAATCAGGCGATTGATATGTTCATGGCCACGGATAAAAGCATGAATATGCACATGATCGATCTCTTGCGCCTTATCGTAAAAGGTAAAAAACTCGCGGCCAGCAATACCCATTTCGCCCTTCGCTGTAAATCCAAGCTGCAAAAGGGCAGGTAAAAGCTCTTGATGAAAGAACTGGTGATCCTCATAGATGAGCAGTAAATCAAGAATGGGTTTGGCAAAACTTCCGGGTAGGGCAGTGCTGCCGACATGTTCAATCTGTATAGATTGCTTGCTAAGAGATGAAATAGTTTGAGAAAAAAGCTGATATGCTTTCGCCCACTTAGGCGAGTAAGGGTGAAGATCAACTGTCGATCTTTTAAGGCCAAGACCTAGGTTTTGAGCAACGGTTACTAAATCCATCTTCTTTTTCCAAAAAAGCTATGATAGCGGTATAGATTGCGTGATAGGATCGCTACTTGACTTTTACCCCTATTTTACGCTAGAAAAAACGGTTATTTGTGCCAAGTCACATCAAAAAATCACAACCCAAACCCAAAGCTAATGAACGGCAGGAGAAAAAATGCTTGATATCCTAAGCGACGGTTTTAGGAAAGCCACAGATCGTTTACGGGGCATCGCCGTCCTTACTGAAGATAACATAGCCCCCGCTATGGCTGATATCCGCACAAGCCTTCTTGATGCCGACGTCGAATACGGCGTGGTGAAAGATCTTATCAACCGCATCAAAGAAAAAGCGGTTGGAACAAAAGTCAATCTGACAGCTGGTAAAGGCAAAGAAAAGGTTAAGACGGGCGCTGGCGATCATTTTGTTAAAATCTGTCTTGATGAATTAACGGCTCTTATGGGGCCTGTTGAAACCAAACTTAATTTGCCAACAAGCCGAATTGCTTCTGTGATGATGGTAGGTCTACAAGGTAGCGGTAAGACGACGACTACGGCTAAGATTGCCAGCTATCTGAAAAGACAAAAAAGAAAACCGCTGCTTGTGGCTGCTGACGTCTATCGCCCGGCTGCTATTAAGCAGCTGCAGGTATTAGGCGCCAAGCTTGATGTGCCCGTGTTTTCATTAGAAGAGAAAAACCCTGTTAAGATCTGCCAACAGTCTTGGCACAAAGCTCTAGATTTAGGCTGTGATGTACTGCTTTTTGATACTGCCGGGCGTCTTAGCATTGATGAAGAGTTGATGCTAGAGCTGGCTCAGATTAAAGAGGCTTGTAAACCAGATAATATCTTGCTTGTCTGTGATGCGATGATGGGTCAAGATGCCGTCACAACAGCAAAAAATTTCAACGACCGCCTTAAAATCGACGGTGTTGTCATCACAAAACTAGATGGTGATACCCGCGGTGGTGCTGCCTTAAGCATCAAAGAGGTGACTGGCGCTCCTATTAAGTTTTTAGGTTTAGGAGAGGACCTTGAAAGACTCGAGGAATTTCGACCTGAAGGCCTAGCTAGCCGTATTTTAGGCATGGGCGATATTGTCGGCTTAATGGAAGACTACCAAAGAGTAGCTGATGGTGACAAGGAAGAGGATGCCATGCGCATGCTCCAAGGCCAATTCACCTTCAAGGACTTTTACGAGCAGATTTCTATGATCCAAAAAATGGGATCGCTCAAAGACATTATGGCAAAGCTGCCGATGCAAAACCTTATCCCTAAAAATGCTAACATCGATGAATCAGAGCTAAGTAAGACCAAATCGATGATTGACTCGATGACTGAAAAAGAGCGACTGCAACCAGATATCATCAATCAAAGCCGCATAAAGCGTATTGCTGGTGGTTCAGGTCGCAGTACTAATGAAGTGTCAGCCTTGATTAAACGCTTTACTGGTATGCGTAGCATGATGGGGTCGATGGGCAAAAATCTTGGGATGATGGGTAAGATACCTGGCCTTGGCAATTTAGCGCAGATGAATAAAATGCGCCAAATGATGCAAAACGGTCCTGGTGATCTTGCTGGTATGATGCCATCTTTGGCTGGCGATAGCATGCGTGGCCAGATCCCGTTAAAAAGAGTTGATAAGGACAAACTAAGAAAGGCCCGCAAAACGGCCAAAAATAACCGCAAAAAGAATCGTAAAAAATAATGACTAGTATGCAAGAAAACAATCAAACAGCTAGGCCTAAGGTTCATATTGAAACTTGGGGATGCCAAATGAATATTGCCGACAGCGAGAAGATGTTGGCGCTTATGAAAGAAAGCCGCTTTGAGAGCACAAGTGATCCCCAAAGCGCGGATCTCATTATCTTAAACACCTGCCATATCCGAGAAAAAGCCAGGCACAAGGTCTTAAGTCGCCTTGGTGTTTTAAGAGAAATGAAAGATAAGCGCAAAGATTTGGTGATTGCTGTCGCTGGTTGTGTGGCGCAAGCTGAAGGCAAAAAGCTACTTGAGCAGGCGCCTACCATCGACTTGCTTTTGGGACCAGGCCGCATAAGCCGTTTACCTGATCTTTATAAAGAGCACTTAGAAAGTGGTGCTCAGGTGATGGCTTTGGGCTTTCCTAAGCCTGAAGAAGCTTTAGATGCAGATACTAAAGACTATGTGCTTCCTGCTTTGGATGGTAAAAATAATATTTCCCGCTACGTGAATATTCAGCATGGTTGTAATAATTTTTGCACCTTCTGTGTGGTGCCTTTTACTCGCGGCAGCGAACGTTCTGAGCGCGTAGGTACTATCTTAGCGCGCTCGCAGAGTCTTATTGAGCAAGGTGCTCGCGAAATTACCCTCTTGGGGCAAAATGTAAATAGCTATGGCCACGATCTTATTGCTAGGGGTGAGTATCAAGAGGGCGTTAGCGAGCCTTTTGTTGATCTTTTGGGGCAGGTAGCTAAACTAGAAGGCCTGAAATCACTAAGGTTTACGACATCAAATCCTCATGATTTAACGAAGGCTTTAGCCGATCTCTTTGCTACGACAAAGGTTTTGGGTCGTTACTTTCATTTGCCTGTACAAAGCGGTTCAGATGCTATCTTGGAGAAGATGAGACGCAAGGTGACAGTAGCCGAGTATTTGGAAAAGATTGCTTGGCTTAGAGCTTCTGTACCTGATATGGCGATCTCTACCGATTTAATCGTCGGTTTTCCAGGAGAAACGGACGAGGATTTTGAAGCGACTTTGGATTTAGTGAGCAAGGTTCGCTATAGCTTTATTTTTGCTTTCAAGTACTCTCCTCGTAAATCAACAGCAGCCATTCGATTTAAAGATCAGGTGCCTGAAGAAGTAAAAGATGCAAGGCTTGCTCGCCTAAACAGCCTGCAAGAAAAAATTAGCATGGAGCAAAATGATGCTGAATTAGGGCAGATTAGATCTGTGTTATTTCAGTATGAAAGCTCAAGAGAGCCAGGAAGCTACTACGGGCGTACCGAACACTTTCGGCAAGTAAAAGTATCCTCGCCAGAGTCTTTAATTGGAGAAGTTCGGCAAGTGAAAATTACTGTGGCAAGCAAGACGACTTTAGAAGGTATCTTGATCTAGGCTATCACGTTGTGACCATAGACTGCTTCTAGCAAGTTCTAGCAAGTTTTAAGAAGCTAGTTTGTAAAAGCAGCCTGGCATAAGACGGTGTTCTGGAGAGCTGCGCGCT
>CALBMD010000071.1 GCA_937896265.1 uncultured Pseudomonadota bacterium | reverse complement strand
TGGATAGATATAAGTATTCCTTACCATGAATTCTTTGAGAATATCGTTCTGAATCGTCCCTCTGAGTTTTTCTCTTGATACGCCAGTGTTTTCCGCTGCCGCAATAAAGGCAGCAAAAATAGGAAGGATGGCGCCATTCATTGTCATAGAAACACTAATTTGATCTAAGGGAATATCTTTAAATAGTATCTCCATATCTTTAATGGAGTCTACAGCAACACCAGCCTTGCCGACATCGCCTCGTACCCTTTCATGGTCTGAATCATAACCACGATGGGTAGGTAAATCAAAAGCCACAGAAAGTCCCATTTGCCCCTGATTTAAATTTTTTCGATAAAAAGCATTAGATTCTTCTGCTGTCGAAAAACCGGCATATTGTCTAATTGTCCATGGTTGACCAGTATACATGCTTGCTCTGACGCCGCGGGTATATGGGAAAAATCCTGGAAAGTTCTCCGTATAATGTCTCTTTTCAAGGTCAATACTTGAATAGATCTTTTGTAGAGAGATACCTTCTGGAGTCGGTTGCTCAAATTGTGATTTTCCCTTGTTTTCGGCAGAAAATAGACTCTGCCATTGTGCAAGCTTTGCGTCATCTGATAATTCCACGTAAGATTCCTTCCTTTGCTTATCCTACTACCATAGCGGTATATAATAATCTGGTGAGCTAGTCTTTTTTAATTTTGATGCGATTCTTAGTTTTGGTAAAACGAACGATTGTTTTTGTGCCCCAAGTTTCTTTATCACAAGACAGTGAAATAATAAATTTGAACTCATTAACTTGATTTATTTGTCTTTCAAGAAAAAAATTTGTCAAAGGTGAATCTTCGCCAGAGAGCTGAAATTGGTATTTATAAATAAAGTGACCATCAGCAGTTTGGTGTTTTTCTAACTCATAATCAGCAAGCTTGAAAACTTCTTCTGCAAGAATATTTGCAGCTAATTGTAAATTAGCGAAGCTTTCTAGCCGAATATAGCCAAAAATATCTTGCTTTTTTGGACTATCAACTTTGATTTTGGCGCTCATTAGGCCAGCATCATCGATAAAAATGTCATAAGAAATAATTTTTAGATCAGACTCGAGAGGTTTGGGGTAGAAAGCTTGCAATTTTTCTTCTGCTATTTGATAACTACTGAGGTCTGGGAATTTTTTTCCTCCCGTAAAAGTTTTTTTATTGTAGTCGTTTAAAATATCTTTTAGCTCGTCTGGTAGGTATTTTTCAGCTTTCATATGAAAATCAGCTTTGCGTGCGATCTCTTCCTTTTTTGCTAAAAGCATTAATGCTTTGACAGTTAGTTCGGGAAATTGATTGTCAAAAAAGTTAAAAAAGGCCATTTGTGCGTTTAACGGGCCATTTGCTTTACGTAGCTTTTCTAGATGCAAGATGGCATTTTCAACTTCTCTATTTCTCAAACTTTTCAAATCATAGTAATTAAAGAGCGCCAAGGGGGCAAAGCCAACCTTGCGAAAAAAGGCAGAGACAGAGCTTAAAAAGCTAGGAGATTGTTCATCCCAGATGCCATAGGTGGTGGCAAAAGCACTACGAATGCGCTCTGGTGGGCTTTGAATAATGCTTTGTAGAGCCTCGTAAGAGAAAAAGACACTTGCTGAGGCATTAAATTTTCCCAGAGGCACCGGTGTTGAATGATAATAAAGCATTGTATCATCTGGACTGAGATTGCTAGCAAACCGTTTGTTTTCTTTTAACGTTTCGGTGAAAAAATGATTGATTGTTTTGAGTCTCTCGATTGTAATTTGCGTGAATTCTGAAACATTGTCTAAATAATCAAGAAATTGCTCGTAGGTAACAGAGTTGTCTCTGATGAAAAGATTAACCTGCAGATGGAAGGGTTCTTGTTGCTTAAATTCATATTTTGCTGTTTTAACACCATTTCTTTCTGTTACTAATTTATCAACATAAATTTCAACGCTAGCATCATAGGTTTTTTCTTTAGCGCCAAAAAGCACGTCCCATTTAGAAGAAACAAGTTCTTGGCTTGATTTAAGAACAGTGTAAGTCTTTTTTTCTTCTTTGACATCGATCTCGGCTTTGCCACGGGTGTTTTTCCTTTTATTGCGAAATAAGGATAAATTGTTGGTAGTTTCAAAACCCTCGTTTTGGCCGACTTCGTTTTTGTTGAGAAGAAAATCAACAACAGGTTCACTGCTTTTTTTGCGATAAATATGAGATTTTGCTTGTGAAAAATCGCCACCTAAAGCCGCAAGATAAGCCTTTTTTCCTCCTGCAGTCTTTGTATCAAATTGAAAGAGGAGATCTTTTTTTTTGAATAGCTTCTTTCAGCAATTTAGCGTCAAGCGGGCTAAAGACAATTTTAATACCCGGCCAAGGTAAAGGTTTGGCAGTGCCTGCCAGCAAATAGACAGTTGATCCTGCAAGGCTAGATAAGCTCGAGCCAGATGTTGTTTCTCTGGACACACCAACCCACGCTATACGGTCAGATTTTTTCAAAAGGTTAATACGATGTGTGCCTTGTTGAAAAAGGGAAAAGGGTAGAAGAAAGGCAAAGTTTTGGTTTTCCAGCTGATCAACAATGTTGCCTAGAATTTGCCTTGAGAGATCAATAGGTAGCGTAATACCTTGTGAAATAGCATAGCTACGAATAGATCCCACTGGCATCGCTTCGAATTCTTTGATTGTGAGAGGAAACTCAAAGGGTGTTTTGAGTTCTGAGATTGGGTCATAGAGTTCATTGGCGTTAAAAGACGGAGGCAAAATGCTTGCTAAAAAGGGTAAAAGACCAAAGTAGTTATTTGCCATCATACGCCAATAAGGCAAAGTCTTGTTTTCAGCATTTCGTTGACCATCGGTTCTAAGATAGATCTTCAAGATCTCTATCTGCCCTGATAAACCTAAACTGATGGGGATCTTTTGTATCCTGCTGAGAACTTTTTGATAGCTTGGACCAAAGAAAGCTTTGTCGACTATGACATAAGCGCCATAAGGTGTGCTATAGACATCGCGCTTTATGTTATAAGAAAACCAGGCGTCTTGTGTCATATCGAAACGAAATTCTTCATCAAGAATACTATAAAAGACGGAGTCCATTAGAGAAAGGACTGAACCATTGAGAAGTTCTGTGCCTCGTTCAATACCAGAGAGAAGGGCTTTGTTTTTAACTAAGAAATCATACTTTGGATAAGAATCATCGACACCATCAGTTACTTTTGTGTCCTTAAAAATATCTTTAGGGGCTGGACTTGGGGAGGGTTTTGGCGTTGATTGGATAGATTTAGGATCTTGAGTAAATCCAAGAGTTAACAAGGATAGGGTAATGATAAAGGCCTTTTTCATAATAAAATTTTCATACCAAGTGAAAAGATAAACTGGTTTTTTGGCTCTTCAGGTTTTTTAGCAATAATAAAAGCATAAGATATAAGTGTGTTTTGAGCTGCTTTAACTTCGTGCAATAAGCTTCCGGTTCGCTGTTTGTGCAAAACTTCTTCATAGTAAATAGAAGTCTGGCCGCTTTTTTCCCTTGGGCCCATCACAAAAAGCCGAAAGACTCTTTCCAGATTGATAGGTATCCGGTTTTCTTTTTGTTTGGCAACAAGCCATTCGAGGAATACAGTTTGTTGTTTATCGCCTTGGTGTATAACGCCAAGACCGGCTTTGCTACCAGTTTGCTCTGATCTAGTAGTAGAGACGACAATCTTGCTGCCCCACCTAGAAGCCAAATCATAGGAAAATCGTAGGGATACTTGCTTTTCTTTTTCAGGCAAGTCATCTCTAGCTTGATTTTTTTTGTTTGAGAGATTGGTTGAATACGCCAATTCGCCAATAAAATTTTTTCTATTATCTAGAAGAATTTTAGCAGTGTGTCTAGGTGAATAAAAGATAAAATCATAGCTAAAGAGCCCTATGACGTGAGGATGAGGCAGATAATCAAGGCCAAAAGGTGCTTTGAGGATACCAAAGGCAAAAATAGCTCTATCTTGTCCAAGCACTCCTAATTGGTAAGCTAGCTGTTTTGTTGTCCTTTCAAATGTTTGTTTATGTTCATTGGTGGCACTGGCTTTTACTAGGCCTTTAAAGTGGATGGAGTGTTTGGAAAAAGCGCGGATTCCGATATAGCTTTCTCCCTGTGAGTTGGCATAATGGTGCTTGCCGCGTAAGTTTTGACCAAGAGAAAAGCCTAAATCGCCACCAAAGCAAAAGCGAATATTGGCTTGGCTGACGTGATGCCTGCAAAGGCCACGATTTGGTGTCTCTTCCTTATCTTCTGCTTGGGTCAGTTGACCAAAGAAAAAAAACAGGATTGAGATCTTTACGATCGTGATGCTCAAACCCGCTGAACCCCTATTTTGTAAATAGAGTTGACGAAAAATTTCGCTTTATTATTTTTTGATTCTAGCTGGATACAGTTTTATTAGGAAGAAAAAAGAATTGTTTTCAGGTAAGATTGGTGGGCTGGGTAATCCCAAGGTTGAAATGCTTCCTGCAGGTTGCCATATACATTTCGTTGCCACCAATTTGCACTTGCTCGCCGGTAGTAATTTTTTGGCCTAAAGAGTCGATTCTCATATTCATAGTGGCTTTTCGACCGCAATGACAAACTGTTTTTACTTCAATTGTGCTATCAGCCCAAGCAAGGAGATAAAGACTGCCTGCAAAAGGCTCACCCATAAAATCAGTGCGAAGCCCATAGCAAAGCACTGGAATTTGCAGTTCATCGACAATACGACAGGCTTGTATTACCTGATTTTTAGAGAGAAAGTGGGATTCATCGATAAGAATACAAGACAGTTTGGGGAGATTTTGTTTGCGTATTAAAACATCCGCAAAAAGGTCAAAGGTTTCGTCAACAATATAAGAGTTGGCTTCTAGCCCAATCCTTGAGCTTATTTTGCCAACACCGTAGCGATTATCAACTTTTGGTGCATAGAGGATTGTTTCCATGCCACGTTCGACATAGTTGAAGCTTGATTGTAGTAAAATTGTACTCTTGCCAGCATTCATCGCAGAATAGTAGAAATATAGTTTCGCCATGAAGATCTCAAAATCAAAGAATTGATCTTTACTTGCCGTTCAAGTCTACTAGAAAGCCATTTTCGATGGTAGGGTATTTTCATACAAGGGTATTTTATTCTTTAGAGAAAAATTTTTTATCCGAAGCAGGAATAGCTATAGCATTAATTTTTGGTGTATTGGAGTTCACAAAGTCATGAAAAAGATGCTTATCCTAGCCAGTTTTTTCTTTGTTTTGTCAGCATGCCGTGAAGAAAAAACAAGCAATTTAGTCAATAAAGACTTACAAAGTAGTGATATTTTAGGGATCAATGGGTCAGATTCGATAGTTTCGCTTTCTCAGGAAAGTCATAAAATTAAGATCCGTAACTTCGAGTTTTTGAATCCACAAACATCTGTTGGCACTGGTTTTTGGTTTAGCATTTCGACAGTGGCGCCTAAGCGGATTGATCAGGCTAATCATGAGCGCTGCCTTTCTGTGCGGTATTGTATAAAAAGCCAGGGAGGGTGTGAGTGGCTTGTGGCAAGCACAGCGGAAACTCTCTCCTCCAAAGAGCAGGCAGAGGCAGCTAGATCTTATGCGCAAGAGTTTGAAATAAAATTCCCAACGGCGATTGATCGTGGTGTTGTTATAGAAGGCTTTTACTGTGCTGCGAAAACTCGTCTTGATATTTCCTATTCAAATAGCCTGACGCCAATAAAATTAGAATCCTCAGATGTCCTTGTCGAGCAAGAAAAGCAAGCAAGCCCCCTGCACCCTGTTCAGCCTCGCGATTAATAATATTTTAAAAAACAATCTCTTACGCTATTTCCTGTTAAGAACTTAAAACAAGTAGTCGATCCTATTGGTATGTGGAAAGCAAATTTTTGGCTACTATTGGTAGTTTTTGCATTTACCTTGCTTAAGGCGGCCCCTCTTTGGGGGACGCAAGCCAGCATTCAGTATTTTTTTGAGCAAGAGCCACAGGAGGTCTTTATAAATGCAGGCAGTGACTTTGGCTTAAATGAAGGTGACCTGCTTCATGCTTTTCGTCCTCAAGGAGCCAAAGGCGAACCGATGCGGCTTACAGGAAAGCTTAAAGTCAAACGCATAGGAGCAAAAAATGCTGTGGCTGTTGTTGTTTGGGAAAGCGAGGTTGGCCAGATTATGGCTAATGATCTGATTAGTAAAGCGGATTTTAAGATTGTTAAGCATCAGAATTTTGTCCAAGAATACGAGTTTAGTTATTTTGATCTGTTTGTTGATCCGAAAGCTTTCCCTCAGAATTTTGAGTTGCAAGATAAAGGCAAGAAGCTTTTAGCGTCTATGGCAAATGATCTAGCTGGTAAAGCGCACAGTAAGCTTTTTATTATGGGTCATACAGATGAATCTGGTGATTTGCAAACAAATCAAGTTGAATCGTATCAGCGGGCTTTAACCATCAAAGAATACTTGGTTAGCGCTCATCAAGTTGATTCTCAAAGGATTGTAGTTGTTGGCATGGGCGAATTAGATCCTAAAGATAAGTCACATATGAGCGATCTTGAAGTAGTCAACCGCCGTATTGTCTTGAAGGTGTCAGAGAAAAATCCTACCATAGCGTCGCCCCCTACTTTTTAACTATCCGTGTTAAGGAAGTTTTATCATGCCCGAATTGCCAGAGGTTGAAGTCCTGGCTAGGCAGGCGGATTTTTTCTTGAGAGACAGTATCGTTGAAGACATTGTCTTTTATCGTGAAAATTTGCGCTATCCTCTAGAGATCGATGCCATTAAACTTTTGCTATTGCATCAGCCCATAAAGCGAGTATTTAGACGAGCTAAGTATATGCTTATGGAAAGCCCAGTTGGTCATGTCTACTTTCATTTTGGCATGAGTGGTAATTTCCTTAAAAGCGAGTCTAAATCGCCGCCTCTGCCTCATACTCATTTCTCCCTTGCTTATCGCCATAAAAACAATAGAAAGGGCTTTTTTCATTTTGTCGATCCTCGACGATTTGGTCACATAGCTCCTATTTTGGGACCTCTTTTAGCAGACCCGCTCATAAAAAGGCAAGGTATTGAGCCCTTGGAGAACACCAAAGCAGTGGCACAAGCTTTGCGCAAACAAGCCAAAGGTAAAACTAGCCCGATTAAGAGTCTATTGCTTGATGGCAGCTTAGTTTGTGGTGTGGGTAATATCTATGCTTCAGAGGCGCTTTTTTTAGCTAGGCTGCACCCGCTAACTCCTGCTGGTGAGATCACAGCAAGAGGATTTACGCGCTTAGCTAACCAAATTGCGTTGGTGCTGCAAAGCGCAATTGCCAGCGGTGGTACAAGCTTTCGCGATTTTAAAGGAACCGATGGAAGACCTGGATATTTTGAGACTAAATTAATGGTGTACGGCAAAAAAGCAGAGGCCTGCTCTATTTGTAAGACTTTGATTGAAGTTGTAAAAATATCAGGGCGCAGCACTTTCTACTGTCCCAAATGCCAACCCTGGTAATAACTCTTCAAGTAATAGTTTTAAATTCTAATAGAATTCTAAACTATTTTTATTAACTTCCGACAACATTATTAAGCCAACTAGGAATAGATTTCTGCCGCTAGGAGCTTTGGGTAGTGGGATTGAGAATCAAGACTAATGTTGCCTCTTTGAATGTTCAAAGACAGCTGCACGGCACTTCAGATAACGTGGCGGCAAGTCTTGGTAAGTTAGCCAGTGGCAAGCGCATTAACAAAGCGGCTGATGACGCTGCTGGTTTAGGTGTGTCGGAGGTGCTTAATGCTAGCACCCGCTCTATGGTACAAGCGCAAAGAAATGCTAGTGATGGTGTTTCTTTACTGCAGATTGCTGAAGGCTCTATGGAGCAGGTTTCTAACATTTTGGTGCGTCTTAGAGAGCTTTCTGTGCAGTCAGCAACAGATACAATGCAAAACCGCGAGCGGGGTTATATCAACCGCGAGTATAATGAGCTTTTATCAGAGATTGACCGTATTAGTGAGGTCACAGAATTCAACGGCCTTAGTCTCCTAAAAGGCGGGGAAAACCAGGCGGGACTTGCAGATCTTAGTCTGCATATAGGCATAGGCGATGGCTTTAAAGCTAATACAGACACCATTGAAATATCGCTTGAAGCGATGAGGTTAAGTGCAGAAGGTGGTCTTGGTTTGGAAAAGGGAGCCGTTTTAGGTCCTGCTGATGGATCTGGTTCTGCTTTTGAGAGAGAACGGGCGGCTATTTCTATTGAACAGATTGACCATGCCATGGAAAGGCTAAATTTTGCGCGAGCTACGATTGGCGCTAAACAAAATAGACTTGAAACTAGCATTGCAAACCTATCTGTAAGTTATGAAAATCTAAATGCCACCAAAAGTCGGATTTTAGATACAGATTTTGCTGCTCAAACAGCAGAATTTACGCAACAAAGAATCCTGCAGCAGATGGACACTTCTTTGTTAAGCCAAGCTAATCAAGCGCCAGAGCTTGTTTTAAGCCTCTTGCGTTAGTTCTAAAAATGATTTCCCCTCATAGACTATTATAAGCTTGACTTCTTTCAGGTATTTATAATAAAACTATTCCCTCTTGGGCCAGTAGCTCAGGTGGTTAGAGCGCACGCCTGATAAGCGTGAGGTCGGAAGTTCAACTCTTCCCTGGCCCACCAGATAACCGCCGAATTTAATGAATCTAAATCGAAGTTGCAATCTTCGAAATTCTCCAAAAAATCCCACAGGTTTTCAAAAAGTGTCCATTTTAATTTTGGAAGACGCGAAGGTGTCCTTTGCTATCAAGAAACTGCGAAATGCCATTTAATCGCAAGATCAAGTTGTCTTTCATCGGTGCAGTGTATATACCGCATCGTGGTTTCGACAGGTTTGTGGTGCAAGAGTCTTCGAATATCTTCGGTGGTGGCTCCACCAAACCTCACATAGATCTCAGTAGTCGAATGCCTCTGTTGAGCATTACGAATTTCTCTCCACCTCACCAGTCCGCCAAAAGTATCGGCCTCCGTCCTTCTTTGCGCTTAAAGGTCTCAAGGATCAAAATGCGGTTTGAGCTAAAATTCACCGCACGCCATCTCAGGCCATGAATCGCTTCGACTCTAAGCGTCTTCGACTTCGCTTTTAGTCATCCAGTAAAAGTGAGAATGCTCCTCAGGATTTAGCTTAGCTGACCTATGGCTTGAACGATGAAGTTCGCAGGGTTTTTGCATCTCTATGCATCTACTCCGTAGTTGGAATTTTTAGAGTTGCCATCAAATCTTTAAACCCAGATTTCGTGTTAAGAGATCAACCTCGGAGTATCGTGCAATTCGGCTAGTGCTGGCTTCATACTTGCCTCTTAAGATTGTATGGCGAAAATATGCAAAGCGATCCATCAACCGAATTCGGTGTTTATTTGTAATTAAAGGGTTTTTATGGAAAACGCCGTGTGTCCTGAATTCTGGACTACAATCATGAAATGCACTATCAAAGGCAGGTAAGCTTGAGCTGTTGGAGCTAGCAGACCTGCTGAGCAAATACGTCCGGCAGTGCGCGACTGGAGATATCGTTCGCGAGTTAATGCTGGGATCTTTCAATCAAGAGAGATGTCCAAGTTTGTTGAGGAGAGCTTAGAGGCTAAGGAGATCTATCGAGCTAAAACACAGTTTCTAAGCCTATAAGCCAGATATTTTATGAAAGAAACGGGATTCGAAGTTTGGGCATTTACTAAGTGCGGCAACAGCGTATTTATAATTAATTGTTCCCCAGAGGCGAGCTATTTTGCTATTAATTGTAATCTCCATTAATTGCTTCTTTTCAATCTTCGAAAAAACATGAACATTAGCTGCCAAATAAAGTGCAATGGTACGATAAAGCACATAAGTACTTGGATCTGCACCCACAACAGTAGGAACTAAAAGCTTAGGGAGTATAAGTTCCAATTTACACATATTTCCCAAAACAAACGCTAAATTCCACGTATGATACAAACTAGACCATTCTGCAGCGGATGGGTTGAAATGATAGTGCACTTCGTTTGTCTCGGTGCCGTCGTTTTCAACAGAAAGCCGTGGATTAATAGATAGGACATAGCCAGCGAAGGCATTGGCAATAAAACCTTCACGCCAATCGCGAAGCATAGCCTCTGTAATGTTAATGCGCAGCTTATTTGATTTGATCTTCTTGATTTCTCTAGTCTCTCGTAATGTTGCAAAGGTGATTATGGCCTTATCAACAGAGACCGTTTTAATTGCTTCAAAGAAGTCACCGGTATTTTTCCAAATACCCATTAAACCAGCTAGAAAACCGGGAGGAATGTCGTGGTCGGCGCGCTGAGCCAAGATATGGCTTTGCATCTTATCGGTAAAATTAGCGCTCAAGCCCATATGTTCCGTCAAACGGTCGAGTACAAACATATAGACAATAAAATTTCGCATTGCAGCCTTGTAGTCATTTTTAGAAGCGATATTAGGTAAAATGCCCTGTTTTTCTGCGTAAAACAGAAAATCGATAACCGCAGGATGCTTATTGATAAAGGCTGTTTTAGTTCGATTAAAAAAATCACGCAGTGGCGTTTTTTCTTTTAAACTTTTTTCAAAAACAGATTGAACATCAACCGCATCTGAGTCATTAAGTTTAAACTTAAAGCGATCTTTTAAAACCGACTGCACTTCATCTGGTAAGGCAACAAAGTCAGGATCAAAACCCAAATTAACCTGAATACGATTCATCATATCTATAGCGGCTACTGTCGACACTGCTGGATATTGATATATCTTAAGATTTGCCATTTCTAACCGCATAAGTCGCGCTATTGGCATGATCACATACCAGATAAATTGGCTAATAAAAAGCATAGGCGACATCATTAAAGTAAAGCCGACACGTTCTAAGAGTGCTTTGTTTGCGATCGCAACAGCAATGCTTGCTGTACATAATACAGTAATTACAATCTTGCCAGCAAGATGGAGCCACTCGCGTAAAGAATCGAGAGGCAACCAAACAATGCCTTTAATATTGCAACCAGCCCATAGCATCATGCAATGCGTCAAATAATCTAATGCATGGAGTGAAACAAAGGTCAGCACCACTACAGTAGGCAACATCTTTGAGCTTAGAGCTAACGATTTTTTAATCATTTTATCCCAGATAAATTTTATATATTATCTCATAGGAGCGCCTGTAACCCACATAATTTTTATTAGATAAATATGCTAGAAAGTTAAGCAGTAAATTTTCATCTGATTCAGACAAAAATTTTGAATTTATCCAAAAGATCATTGAGTCATTCCATTAGTTTATTCGCCGATGTTATCATCGCTTGTTTTTCCAACAGGGCTTTGTTATTTCACGCGGTGTGAATGCTAGGAATCTTTCTTCTTGCGTGGATTGAAGTTAGTGGGAATAAATGTTACATCACGCTACAGTGAGACTTTCGACAAGCATCTGCCTCCAAATCCTTGGACTACCATAGGTTGAGCGAGATTCACTCATTATTGGCGCACTTGCCAAAAGAAAGATGTTGCAACTCTTATTGAAACAGCACCGCAAGCCCGGCTGGCAAACCCGCAGATTAGCTCTTTAACAAGCTACTAGCAAAGACAAATTTAATTTCAGGGAACGACGAATGATTTAGCGCTTCTTACTTGGTCATCCAGGCGCAGCAATCATGCTCATGAGAGAGACTCACCTGATCGTTGCTGGATTGGCAATGATAGAACAATAGGATCATGGGTTCGTCGCCCCGCTTGCATTGCAAGGAATCAATTAATGTGCCTTGACCCACCAGGCTCAGCCCAGCTTCTTCTTTAACTTCACGAATCAGCGTGTCATGTGGATTTTCACCGTATTCGACTTTCCCAGCGACGCACTCCCAGGTTCCTGGGTTAATATCTTTTGTTATTGAGCGCCTAAGCAGCAGATACTTGTCTTGGTATTGAACTAAACCGATTACACCAACGATAAATTTAGGGAGCGGCATACCCTTTTTCCTTTTCTTGAACTATTTCATCTTTAGTTGCCAATAGCCATTGGCGAATACTTTTTTCAGCACCTTGAGTAACCTGAAATAGGTGAGCGGCATGAGCATGATGAGTATGCGACGCTAAACCTTCTCGGACTGCAGCTAAAGCATCTAGTGCTGTATTTTTAAATTCTCTTTGCTTTAGAAAAGTTTCCATTCGTGTCCGGCATCGAGCCTGAGCTTCCACGAAATCCAACTCCTTGTCGATTAAATCCTCGGCCATTTTGGCAAAATGTTTTAAGACTTCAGTAGGACGACGTTGTAGTGCTTTTAGTTCCCTTTTAAACTGATAATAACGATTGGGCTGAGGTGAACCTTCGTCATCTTGGTAGAGAATATTGTAAGGAATATCCATAATGTTTTCATATCCGTCTCCTAATCCAGATTTTGTTAATGGCAAGATATATAATTTGAGTCAGCCACTCAAATAAAATGTTCGGTTCAAAAAAATTTTCAAACCACAGATTCTTCTGGAATGAGCCGCCTTTGATAGGTTGCTACCAACATCCTTTTATATAAGTATGCAATCGGTAGCAAGGATCCTGTAAGCATGGCGTTGATAGAAAGTTTCGTTTTGACGATCATTTTTTTTCGCCATGCTGTCTGCGATAAGGCGCTTGATTTTCGCACGGCTGAGATTCACAATGAACCGAATCAATTCCCTAGGCTTTGTGCTATTGGCGTTGTATTGAAAAAAGCTAGTTGAGATCTCGAAGCTAATCAGATTGAACAGATCGAAGTGAATAGCCATGAATAAATAAACCAAACGATACATGACTTGATGGGTTTGCATAGAGGTTGGCTGCATTAAAGGATTATTAGTTAGTGCCTCATCTTAAAGATATCATATTCCAACGCATAAAAAGATCTCTTGTTATTGCAAGTGCTTTGGTTATCATCTGCTCAGCACTAATTTATATTGCTGCTTCTTTCTGGAATCGACTTCACTATGTCGATAAATTAGTCCTAGTTACCGCATCGATGGTAGATACATCTGTTGAATCGCTAGATTTAGATGCGATTATCGCCCAACTTGAAAATATGACTCAATCAAAAGAAATTGGCAATATTTGCATTCTTGATAGATTGGAGATTCTGTCATAGCTTTAAATCCAGAAATTGTCGCGAAGGTAAAAGTAAACTCGTTGGTTCTAGGGAATATCTTTGTAACTGATTTTATTTTTTAAGATATAGATCTTGGGCTTCCAACCGACTGTCTTCCGGGAACTGACAGAAGAAAATCTTCTGAAGGATGCGCAGTATCTTGAACCGCTCAGGATGCCGTGCTACTCTGAGCTCCATAGAGAATACGCGAGACAGGATCGTGAGCATGAGAAGCAGTGTTGCGGTACGAAAACTGACTTTCAGCCATCAGCGCGCTTCTTGGCGATTAATTTACCTTTTTCTCCAATTTCTCCAATTCGAACGATTCAGGTAGGCAGCGAAGAAGATACTATTAATATCGGCAAAGATCTATTATCAAATAATTTGTTGTGTTCTTTTCCAGTTGTTTCCAAGGGTTCTGCTATGCTTCGAATATGTATTTCTGCAGCCCATACTTATGGGCAGATCAGGTCTTTAGTGAGCAGCCTTAAAGATTTGTTTGGAGCGTCCACATGGAAAAAATAATTGCATCTTATGGTACATGGGAATCTCCTGTTACTGCAGATCTGATTGCCAGAGGATCAACGACACTGAACCAGATCGCGGTTGATAACGGCGATCTTTATTTTTCTGAGGGTAGACCTTTGGAACAGAGTCGAATTGCAGTTGTCAAAAACGATCCAGATCAAAAGACGATGTTACCACAACCCTTTAATGCTCGTACCAGAGTGCATGAATACGGTGGACATTCTTTTACAGTCACAAACGGTGTTATTTACTTTGTGAATTATGACGATCAAAATCTGTATTACATACATGATGGCCAAGTCAAACAAGTGACCTCTGAAGGAATTCGTTTCGCAGACCTTAGAGTTACAAAAGATGGAATCATTGCTATTGCTGAGTATCACTATCATGAAAGCTCTGAGCCAGAGAACTTCTTAGCTCTGATAGACCCAAAAACTGGCAGTATTACAAAGCTTGCATCTGGTTATGATTTTTATGCGTTGCCTTGCTTTTTCGAAGATAAAGATACAACTAAAGTTGCTTGGATTTGTTGGCAACACCCCAATATGCCATGGAACAGTACCGAACTTTGGTGGGGCAACCTTAAAAATGGCAAAATGCAGGATGTAAGACAAGTTGACGCCTTGGCTGAAGCTCAATCTTATCAGCAGCCTGGATGGGATAAAGACGGCAATTTAATTTTCATATCTGACCGAAGTGGGTGGTGGAATTTTTATAAATTTGACATAGATAGTCAAAAGATAGTTTCACTTTGTCCCGCCGAGATAGAGTTCGGTATTCCTGGGTGGGTCCATGGTCCAAGAACCTGGGGGTTTTATCAAGATTTTATCGTTACTTGTTTAGAGCAAGATGGCATTGGTAAGATCGGTCTTATCGATGTTGCCAAAGGCAACTTAAAGGTGTTGCCTTTACCTTTGACTCATTTTTCGGAGATAACAATAAGCGGCATTAAGCTATATGCGATAGGCGGTTCTCCTACGTTAGCATTATCCCTGATTGAATATGATTTAGTCGAGAATAAATTTACTGTAGTAGTTGAAAGCTCGCGCATCGAGATTAACGATAGTTATTTAAGCCATGGTAAGCATATTAGTTTTCCTACCAAGAGTAGACAAAAAATCGCTCATGCATTTTTGTATAAGCCTAAAAATCCTAATTATGAGGCCCCTAAGGGTTCTAAGCCGCCACTTATTATTTTTCTACATGGTGGACCAACCGATGCAGCTAATAATGTACTAAAGCCTAGTGTTCAGTTTTGGACTAGCCGAGGTTTTGCTGTCGTAGATATCAACTATGGAGGCAGCACTGGCTATGGTCGAGCATATCGCCAAGCTTTGGAGCGAGATGATGAGAATAGTCCTGGTTTTTGGGGTGATGTGGATATTAAAGATTGCATCGCCTGTGTTGAGTTTTTAGTTAGTTCGGGAGTTGTTGACAAAGAGAAGATCTCAATTCGAGGTGGTAGCGCTGGAGGTTTCACAACGCTAGCAGCTTTGGCGTCATCACCAGTGTTTAAAGCAGGGACAAGCTACTATGGAGTAAGCGATCTCTTAACACTTGCAGAAGACACCCACAAATTTGAATCGAGGTATCTTGATCGCTTGCTGGGAAAGTTGCCGCAGTTTAAAAATATATATGAAGAGCGCTCGCCTATTCATTGTTTGGATACATTTACAGCTCCTCTGTTGGTTTTGCAAGGAGATGAAGACAAAGTCGTACCACCTAATCAAGCAGAGATGATGGTGAGAGCATTGAGATCTAAGGGTGTGAGAGTCGAATATAAGCTCTATAAAGGAGAGCAGCATGGTTTTCGCAAAGCGGATACCATTGTCGATTCGCTAAATCGTGAATTGGCATTTTACCTGTCGGTTTTTAATGGCTAATGATTTTTCTTTTACAAAGCCTTCAGTAGGCGCAAAATTGCTGCTGATGATGCTGTGCAATACTTTATTTTACACAGCTTTTTTTGCCATTTTTTTATTAGTAACAATTAACCTGCGCTCGCGATTTGAATTTTCTGGTTGGGAAGCTGGGTTGATTATAGGTATTTCGACTGTCATAGCGAGCCTCGTGGGTATCTGTACGGGTGCTATTTCAGATCGAGTTGGTAGAAAGTTAATTCTGCAAGTTGGTGTATTGGGTGCAGCGACCGCGGCGGCTATTTTAGGTAGTGCGTCCCAAGGATTGATGTTTGCCTTTGGCGTCCTTCTGATTTCAGTTGCAAAATCTGTTTGCGATGGCTCCTTTCGAGCTTTGATCTCTGACTTGGTTCCAGAAAATCAGCGTGAGTTAGCTTTTTCTCTGAGGTATCAAACGTTAAATATTGGTGCTGCAATTGGATCAATAATAATTGCATTTGCCACGGATGATCTGAGATCTTTTGCTGCTTATTTTCCGGCGGCAGGCCTTTTTGTGAGCTTGGCCGCTTTGGTTACATTTATGTTACCATCGCACAACTTAACAAACGGTAGCAAACAATTCCAAGCTCCTTCCTCATTTGAGACGGTGAACGTGTTAGCGCGGGATGTAAAAATGTTAATGCTAACGATGGTTTCATTTGCTTATGTGATGGCTCTTACCAACGAGTTTCATATGATGCCGCAATATCTTTTGGTAACAGGGCAAGATCTAAAAATCTTCTCTTGGATGGCAGTAGCCAATAGTATCACTGTTGGCCTTGTGCCAGTAGTGATTACAAAATTAACTTCACGCCTTAATCCTTTCTTTGTCATGATTGTTGGGCTCATGGTTGTCGCTTTTGGATTTTTGGCTTTTTTCTTTTTTGAACCGTATCCATGGTATATAGTTGGATCGGCTTTAGTTGGTATTGGCGAGAGTTTGATTTCTTCAAAACTTGATTTCGTAGCTGACTGCTTTGCCCCAGAAGGCCAAAAGGGTCTTTATTTCGGAGCCATTTCGTTATCGCATATCGGTTTCGCTATTGGACCTATAGCTGGTGGAATCTTGTTGGACATGCAAGGAAAACTTTTTTTGATGCTTCCCATATGGCTTTGTATCATCGCCATTGCTCTTGCTTTTTACTGCAAAAAACTAACAGAAGCTTAGACTTATTTGTGCTGAGATCAAGATTTACTTGCTCAAATTCGGTGCAAGACTGAGACAAACTTAAACTGTGCTGGCATTGTAACTTTAGAAGTAGGACAGCGCATTAAACCATCTGTTCACTAGCACAACGTGGGGAAGTAGTTGAACGGTCGCCAAATTCTATCCTATTTATTCGCCTTTGGCATTTTCATCACAAGCATGGTGGCTTCGCCTTTGGTAGCTGACAACTATACCCCTGCCAAGTGGGCTGCTGTCTATACTCTGGCAGCGCTTTGCGGTATCACTCTTTTCTTTGGCCAAATTCCAGCCATTTCCTTACCAAAAAATATTCGTTTAAGTGTTGGTTTGTTGATTACTACGCAACTTATAGCGATGGTGTTTAATCCGTCGCCGATCTATGCATCTATTTTCCTTGATTGGTTTGCTTTTGCCATTCTTAGCATTGCAAGCTACACCTGTCTGCAGAATCAGCGCATGGCTGATGTCGTGGCTTTGGCTATGGTCTTTTCTGGAATCTGTGTAGCGACTTATGGTTTTTTGCAGCTATTTGGCTTTGAACCCTTTCCTCAGTTAACTCATTCGCCAATACCTTCAGCAACTTTTGGTTTTCAAAATATGACCGCTGAGATGATTGGTCTGACACTTATCTTTGCGATTTATCTCACCAGTAAATCACCAACAAGTAAGTTTCTTTGGCTTGCAGTGATATTTTTTGCTGCCTATCTTTTTATCTTGTCGTGCCGTGCTTGCATTCTTGCGCTTTTAATCTCTGCTATCGTTTGGTTGTTTTTCCACGAAAGAAAAACCATGTTTTCTCATTTTTTAAAACTAGCTTTGACTCTTGCTATGGCTTTTGCCCTTGCCCAAGGCCTTACTAGGCTCATTGAAAATAATGCTATTGAGCAGTTTATTGGTATCACTTCTTCAGCCAGCTATATCGCAGAAGCAAAAGAGTTAGCAAAGTTCAAGGCAATTAATGCAAATACACGTTTGATTCGCTGGGCAAACACATTGTGGATGATTAAAGAAAATTTTTTTGGCGTTGGTCCTGGCCGCTTTGAATTTGGTTATATACCTTATGATCATCGCTATGCTCTGGATCCAGAATCGACCAAAGCTATGGTGGTCAAGTCGCCACACAATGGGTTTTTGGGCTTTGCCGCAGAGTCTGGGGTTCTTGCTCTTTGTACCTTGCTGGCACTATTAGTTTTTTTGGTAGTGCACATTTATCGAGCTCGACTGGGGTTGGCAGCGGCGCTGTTAACTTTTTTTTTAGTGGACGGATTTTTTGCCTTTCCAATGGATAATGCTTTTCCTTTTCTGATCGCAGCTTTTCTAGCCGGGCATCTGCTTCAAAGCTTTGAACCAATTGGTGAGCAAATCTCAAGAGGTTGGTTGTGGATTTTAGGGTATATGACGCTTTTTGTCGTTTATATGGGCACTTATTTTATTCACAGTAAGATGCTTGAATTTCATCGGCGGCCGACAGCTAGCGCCTTGCATGATGCGTGTCGGCATGATCCGAGAAATTGGCGTCTATGTCTACGTGCAGCTGATCGTGACGTCATAGAAGGTCGATTAGAACGCGCGGAAAGTACGCTTTGCTTTATTCAATCATGCTATCCCAACCATTTTCCTGCAGCCGAGAGACTTAGATCTCTCGTTGTGCGGCGATAATTCCGCCCTTCGTTTTTTGGTATCGCCAAGATATGATGTCAAATTGTTTTGGCTCAATCTTAAATTAGGGGATCAAAATGAATCGATATTTACTACCATCTTTTTGTGTGGTCGCTAGTGTGTTTTTTGCTTGTGGTCAAGGCAGCAAATTGAATCTTCGGCATGAAGTCAGTCGAAATATGAATACTGATGAAGATAAAGTAGCATTGGCATTCAATGATGGTCCAAGAACTCCCATTGAGAATTTGTATACTTGGGACTGCATCCGGCAAGAAAGAATAAACTGTATTCATGTTGAAAAAATGAAATGCAAAAACATAGGAGAAAGGGAGTGCAAGAAAAAAGCTAAAAAAGTTTGTGAAGACATTCGCCAGTATTTTGCTTTCACATCTTACGCTTGCATCACTCCAGCCTATAAAGAAACTCGCAATTTATTTGATCTTACGGAGACAGAAAAAAAACAGCTTAGAGACAGATTGAATTCTAATATTTGCCACAAAGCTTTGAATTTGCTTGATGGTACCCAAGCGGAGCATTGTTTAGCTGCAGATTACTTAGGACACCCGTCATATCCGTCATATCCGTCATATCCGTCATATCCGTCATATCCATCATATCCGTCATATCCATCATATCCGCCATATCCGTCATATCCGTCATATCCATCATATCCGCCATATCCGTCATATCCGTCATATCCGTCATATCCGTCATACTCTTCCGATCTGGATGATCTGCAAGATTTGGATGTAGAAAACGAC
>CALBMD010000070.1 GCA_937896265.1 uncultured Pseudomonadota bacterium | reverse complement strand
CATTGCAAAGATCATTCCAAGATATAAACAGACAGTTATGAGAGGGGGGTGTGAAGGGCCGACTAAAAAGCGCCCTAAATGAGGAATTAAAAGGCCAATAAATGGCAAAGGTCCCGCTATAGTCGTGCTGTAGGCGACAAGCATTGATATAGCTAAAATACCTTGCCTTTGAATTTTTCGTGGCAATACCCCTAAACTTTGTGCAACATCGTTACCAAGCACTAGAATGTCAAGTGATGGCGTCAATTTGACTGTCAATAAGCCACCAATAATAAGCAAGGGTAGAGCATAAAGCATATGACTTAGTTGGCAATCTGCGAAGCTGCCAAGAAGCCAACGAAAGATGCCCTCTACGCGCCCAGCTTCATTTTCCATGCCAAAGCTTGTAAGTAAAGAACCAAGGGAGCTAGTCAGCACAGATATGGCAAAGCCTAAAAGCAGAATCTTGTCAGAATCAAAAAAGGTTATCTTACTTATTTGGTATAAAAGTACGCTTGAAATTATCGACGAGCCCAAAAAGCTACAAAGAGGTAAACTCCAAAAGTGGGTGTCTTTGGCTAAATAAAAATAAGCGAAAATAGCGCCCAAAGAAGCTCCACCATCTGTACCAATAATGCTAGGACTTGCTAGCGGGTTTTTAAAAATAGCTTGGCTTAAAACACCAGCTGTTGCTAAAGATGCGCCACAAAGAAGAGCCACAATTAATCTAGTGGCTCGTAGCTTTAGAATTAAGGTGTCTGTTTCTAAATCTAAAAGAGGTGAGTTAAAAAGCCAGCTATACGCCATCGTAAATAATGAAGATTGAGCGGAGCCGAAACTTAAACACAAAATGCCTGTCAAAAACAAGGCGATGGGCAGATGGGGCTTCATTGAGGAATAAGGTACTTTCTAGGTAATCAGCTACTAACTTATTAGGATTTGGCACAAGCGGTCGTCGTAATTCATGCCAGCGGCTAGCTTAGTCTTGATATACTAACTCTTTAATTTTGGTAAGCGCTTTTTGATAGGTTTCCTCTACTTCACAGAGGATTTCATGGCGGCTTGTTGGGAAATGTTCAACTCTAAAAAGATCAGACTTTTTGACACATTGAATCCATTGCAAAATAGCGCCCTTATCTACCACCCTTTCATCTTCGGCAATAAAGACTAGTGTTGGGATGTTATATTTGGCAGCTGACACCATAAGTTTAGCCTGAGCCTTAATGATTTCTTTTGACCAAGTAAAGGTTGGGGCTATGGTCTTGTATGGTGAGTTGAGATAGCGTTCGTACATTTCTCTTGAGCTTGTGTCTTTATTGCCTTCATAGAGGTTGATTTTAGCAGGAGCGCGTAGGTGGCCTTTCCCTAAAAAGCACATGAACCAAGTCATGCTAACAGCTAGCCAGCTGGGGTACATGAATTTTGAGAGGCCGATGTAAGGGGAAGAAAGAAGCGCTTTTTTCGGTTGTAAGAGGCCAGACTGAATGCAAGAAATGCTGATCAATGCACCCATTGAGTGGGACAGTAACACAAACTCTTGCTGGCCAATTAAAGCATTTTTCACTAAAAGAAGATCTTGCATATATAACGAGAAATCTTCGATATGCGAACGCATACCACCTGATCCCCCCTGGCCTCTGTGATCATAAGTAACAAAAACAAGGCTCTTTCCTTGGCTTAGATCCTCAGCAAAGAAGTTGTATTTTTCAATAAATTCACTGCGGCCGGGCACGAATAAGACATATTGGGTGTCAGGGCTTTCTTGATTATGATTTGCAAAGCGGGCAGCCTTGATTTTAGTGCCATCACTGGCGCTTAAGCTGTGGGATTGCCAGCTTGCGGATAAGGTGTAGTTTCGCTGCATGGATCAAGCTCTCCTCTTGCTTTTAGCCAGTTCATCATTTCTCTAGGGTAATTTGTGCAAAAACCATCGACTTTCAATGCTACTAATTTTTCCCAAATCTTTTCTGGATGCTTTTTTTCATCTTTTAAACTAATCCATGGGTAAACTCGAAGGCCTGCACTTCTTATCGTTTGCATTAAAGATGGACTAAGAGCGTAAAACTCAGGGTGGCAAATCTTAA
The DNA here is from genome assembly GCA_937896265.1 of uncultured Pseudomonadota bacterium. Taxonomy (GTDB): domain Bacteria; phylum Bdellovibrionota_B; class Oligoflexia; order Oligoflexales; family Bog-1112; genus CALBMD01. The sequence goes on along the minus strand of CALBMD010000070.1, from coordinate 2,346 downwards.
TCGCTAACTGCTTGCAAGTGAGGATTGGATTTTTTGTTAATTTCGGGCCCTTAGCCCAAAGGAGTGCGGTTTGAACATCTGGGCAAGTGTCTTTAAAACGTTGAAGCTGACGGCGATTAAAGCTTGAGACAATAATTTTTTCTTGCAGAGGGGTTTCTTTTAAGGCTTCACCGACCAAAACTGCTAGGTTAGTGTCTAGCCCCTTTAATTCGAGATTGAGCTCAATTTTTGGCAAGATCTTGAGAAGATCTTCAAGGCGAGGCAAGGTTTCATGGTTTATTAAGACAAGCTCTAACAATTCTGAGGATTTCTTCTTGGTGATTTGCCAGTTCTTGTCAGATACTTTCTTTGTTGTAGGGTTATGCAAGACAAAGACTTGCTTGTCTTTACTAAGCCTAAGATCAAGTTCGATCCGATGGCAGCCCATATCTAGGCATTTATTAAATGATTCCCAAGTGTTTTCAAGGGCTTCCTGACATGCTCCACGGTGGCCAATTACAATCATAAGGACCTTATGCTGCCATTAAATAGTTGTTGATGCTTGTATTTTAGTATAGATTGACACCATTTAAAAATCACCGATGCTTATATGATGAGAAACTATGCGAATCGCCATTGACGCAAGAATGATCAAACCTGGTACTATGCATGGTATTGCACGCTACGTCTTCCATTTAATATATTGTTTGCTAAACCTGTTGGCTGAGCAAGACATGCTTTTTATCTTGGTCAACCATAAAAGCCCTCTCTTAGCGAGTAAGTGGCCAAAAAATGTTAAGCTGCTTACGATGAGATCATCATGGATTAGCTTTTCTGAACAGCTTGAACTGCCTTTTATCTTATGGCGCTATAAAGTCGACCTCTTTCATGCTCCTTCCTTTGTGGCTCCTATTTTTTGCCCTTGTCCCATGGTAATGACTATTCATGATTTAAATCATCTTGTCTTACCTCAGTTTTATACGCCGGTACATTTTTTCTATTACCAGGTTTTTGTTAAACGCTGTATTCAAAAATCGAGAGTTCTTTTGACCGTCTCTCATTTTTCTAAAAAAGAAATCGTTGCTCATTTAAAGGTTGATCCAACAAAAATCTTTGTTACCTATAATGGCGTTTCGCCAACCTATAAGCCAGTAGCTGATAAATTGATGAGCGAGTACATTCGCGATCTTTATGAGCTGCCACAAGAATTTGTTCTTTGTGTTTCTAATAACAAGCCTCACAAAAACCTTCATCAATTGGTACGTGCTTATTGCTTTTCACAAATTAAAATACCGTTAGTTTTGGCATGTGAAGTGGATTCAAAATTAATTGAGATTGCTGAAACTTATGGTAAAAAGCATCTGATCTTTTTTTCAAGATTTATTGCTGAAGAGCATTTGCCAACCATTTATTCCTTAGCCAAGCTTTTTGTCTACCCATCAACCTATGAAGGGTTTGGTTTACCACCTTTAGAAGCACTTTCTTGCGGGGTGCCCGTCTTGGTTTCAAAAACAGCCAGTTTACCCGAAGTACTGGGGGACAATGCTTATTTTGTTGACCCATATAATTTCCACGAAATGGCGCAAGGGTTGGAGATGGCCCTAGAAGCAAAAGAAGACGCTCAAAGAGATAAGCGAATTAAGTATGTAGAGAGGTTTTCGTGGCAGAAAATGGCTAACGAAACTATAGAGATATATAAAACAGCAAGTCGCAATTCTTAACTTTAATAAAAAGTAAACCGAGCAGTTTAACAAACACTGCGAGGTTAGCTATGCGACAACTTCTTATTACTAGCTGTTTTTTTCTTCTTATTTCACAGCCTCTACAGGCGCAGATTATGTTTGAGCCTTATTATAGTGTTAAGTCAACAAAAAATGCTAATCCAACAGTAAAACAGTCAACAACACAGACGCAAAAGACAAGCTTGCGCGAAGAAAAGGGTATTAAAGTAGGCCTTGGCCTTGGCTCTTTATTTAAAGTACAGGCTTCTGTAGGTCAAAATTTTATGAAAAATACTCAAACAGATCAACCGATTGAAGATGAATATAAGAAAATTGATTTTAAAAAAGATATCGATACTTCTGGTGTTGGCGCTGAGTATGTGAAGAAAGAAACGCAAAATATTGGCAGAGCTATGCTGGTATTTGATCCTGGATTTTGGATTTTTATTACGAGATTGAAAGCTGGAATTACAGCTAAACAAAGGCTTATTCAAATATATAAAAATGATGTTAAAGTTCTTGATGAAAAACCAGAGCCAACCTATAACCCAAATGCAGGGCTTGGATTGGGGATTAAGATTAACTCGCAAATGTATTTTGTTGTCGAGTATAATGTTGATTTTTATTCTTTTCAGATCGGAAGAGC
>CALBMD010000069.1 GCA_937896265.1 uncultured Pseudomonadota bacterium | reverse complement strand
ATCATTAGCTAAACGGACGGCTATTTCTTTTTGGCGGAGTCCTTTTGAGGCTATGGCGTTATCAATAATAGCTCTAGACAAGCGTTCAATATTTTCAACGCTAGTGCTAACCCAATATTTTCCTTCCTCCTGACACTCAAATTTTATATTTAGTTTGGGATGAAAAGAAGAGTAAGCACGAATAAGGGTTTCGAGAGTAATTTTGACATTGCTTGAGCCAAAAGCGTTAAATTCCATGCCTCCCATAATTTTTTTGCTCAAAAAATCGATTTTGCTCAGCTGCTCTAAAATAGGTTTTGGTTGGTTTGTATCCTTAGTTGCAGCATCGCGTGCTTTGATTAACGATGTTCGAAGATCATGAGCTATAGAACGATGGCTTGCAAGCAAGTCTTTTCGCTTTTCTTGTTGATAGTGATTGGCAACTAAATCAAGCAAAGAATGGCCTAGCTTTTCTATCGCAATAAGACGGTAAGACTGGGCAAGAGGGATAGTGCTTTTGGCTAAAGCTTGGAGTTTTTTTATGTCGCTATGAATAGCAAGCATAAGTAGTTGAAAGACACTAATTAAGATCACGCAAGTAGTTACAGGAAAATTTAAATATAAACCAATAGCAACGACACTAGCTAAGAACACGCTTATGCTAAATGTGAATTTTAAAAGCGAGTTGCTTGTTGGGATTTTTGTTATAAAACGAGGCTTTGTTACTTTGATTGCTGGCAGCGAGTTGGGTTTTACTGTCATCATGAATCCTGATTTGCGTTTTTTAGGCATATGCCAGCAGACAAGCTAATAAAATGTACGTGGGGCGTCGAGAGATAATTTCATGCAATGGCATGGCGAACCCTATTCAGGGCTTTGAGTTGTGTTTTTATGTTTTAAAACTAGTATCTTACCTGAAGGGTAAGATTTTTTTAAATACTAACGGCGGGGTTTAAGCACTTTCTAATAAGATGGCACTTGTATTTCTATACCCATTTTTCTTCAAAGTCGATCAGTCTAAAAAATAGTCACAAGTCCTGCGGTGATAGCTATCACCAAAAATCCCGGTGAGCGCTCGACTGGTAAGCGGGTTGTGGTAGGATGTTGACAAGGAGCGTGCCCAGATCACATTGCTCTTTTGCAGGAGTATGCTCTTAAGCTTGTTTTAAAGAGGTGTCCTATTTTAAGTACGGTAAATCTCGTTTTGATTATTGGATACCGCCTACAAGTGGCGAAAGTACTTGAAAAATTGCAGATTCCCTTCGCTATTTGGTCTGAGAAGCCTTTGAAAAATAAAATGAAGAAAGCCTCCTTTGTTTTTATTAGCCCTATTCCAAAAACTGCTAGTACAGTTAGGTCTCAGCTTTTATCTTTACGTTTAAAAAATCAACCATCGCATATTATTGCTGGCACAGAAAACGGCGTTATGGCAGCGCATTGGGCCAGGGAGTATTTTGGCTTATCAAATCAGGCTAAAGAAGAATTATTTTTGCGTTGTACTGATAAGATCGAGATGAAAAATTTCTTGTCAAAAGCCGGGGTGGCGATGACTGATTTTTTGCCAGGAGATGCGCCTTATTCTAATAATCAGGTATGCGCAAAGCTCGATTTACCAGTTGTGGTCAAAGATCGTGTGGGTTCTGGAGGCAGAAACCTGTGCCTGGCGAACTCTCCTGAAGAGCTGCAAAAATATCGCCATCCAAGCCGGATCTTGGAGAAATTTATTGATGCTAAAGAAGGAAGTGTTGAATCTTTCATTCAAAACGACAAGATAATTTTTGCAAATCTTACTCAATATTTTGAGAAGAAGATCGCTAATATTGTGCCTGGGTCTTTTTCAGTGCAACAAAAAAGTGAGATCTTAAGGTTAAATCAGCAAGTGATTTCGGCATTGGGCATTTCCTCAGGAATGACGCATTTAGAGTTTTATATGACGCATAAAGGCCCTGTTTTTGGCGAAATCGCAATCAGACCTCCTGGTGGTTATTTGATGGATCTCATTGAGCTTAGCTATGGCTTTAATCCATGGGAGATCTTTACCCGCCTGGAGCTTTTTGGTGCAACCAGTGAATTTCCTATAAAAGCAGCAAAATATAGTGCCGCCTATATTATTCA
>CALBMD010000068.1 GCA_937896265.1 uncultured Pseudomonadota bacterium | reverse complement strand
GGAACTAAAATCCATTTGGTCGAACGATATAAAGACGCATTCAAAGAAATCTATGGATCTTCAAAAGGTTCCATCTATAAGTTGAATAGCACAGGGTTCTTGGAAAATATGACGGGTTTCAGCAGGGAAGTGGTCAATCCTTCGAAAGTAGCTGTCGTTGAAGAAATTGTCGTTGATTTTCCTTTAGAGTATTTGAAGTCTCTCTCGGAAAAAGGTGAGCTTGAACTTTTTTATTATCCGAATAGACCAAGTTGTATTCCGAAGGATGATAGCGATCTCGCTAAAAAAGCTGTTCGTTGGATTAAAGAAGGCAAACCAAGAACTAAGGATTCTCTTCTAAAAAAACACCCAGATCTTGCAGAAAGGTTAGACGCAGCTTTAAAACATGAACAAGCTAGTATCACAATCACAAGAGGGCAAAAGCTATTAGAATAGAACAAACAGAAATTAACACACAGTTCAGATCTAAAAAAACGGATCTCGGATCTAAAGGAGCTTTTTGCACCTAAGTTTCTTGTGAAAGCAAATGAACGATCTTACGATGCTGGCTATGACACTTACTTTGAATTTCTTGAGAAATTCCGAGCAACCATTAAGTCGATAGATTACAAGGTGCAAGAATTCATTGCCAGCGGCTCTCTACCGTAACCATTCCTCTCACAACGACGGTCACGAGATTAAATGACACAAAGAATATTTTTGATACCATTATGATCGTCAAATTCGATGATTCAGGAAAGATAATACATTGGCAAGAAGTCAATTCGATGAGCAAAGCTTTCAAGCCTAAATGAATCCGGATGGTATTTGAGAATTATCTTACTGCAACAGTAGGAGAGGTCAAAATATGCAGGAAAATAGCTTCTTATTTCTACGACATGGTGAGACGGACTGGAACTCTCGTGGGTTAGCTATGGGGCAAAAAGATATTCCATTAAACAGCATTGGCATATCGCAAGCTCTTGAAGCAGCTAAGATCCTAAAAAAATTTACTATTGAGCACATTGCAACAAGTTCTCTGGTTCGCGCTGAAGAAACTGCTCGTATAGTCAATCAAACCTTAAACGCATCCATATCTATTCATGATGAGCTAAGAGAATGTTCTTGGGGAGATTTAGAAGGCCAAGCAAGGGATAACATCGTCACTAGAAAAGATTGGTTGCTTGGCGCATGCCCCCCAAATGGGGAGAGCTTCGAGACCTTTAAGAATAGAGTCTTACATAAAATTGAAGAGTTGTTGATACTTCATCCAACGAACTTGCTCGTGGTGGCACATGGCGGAGTTTTCTTGGCATTGCAAGCAATTTTTGGGACTAATACAAGTTCAAGCGCCAGCAATTGTTCAGTACTTCGATTCAGTTTAGCACAATCTGTAAGTGTTTTGCCTTTCTGTTGAAACTTTCTACCCGTCCATTCGAATATCCGCCGTGGAAGTTCTAACTGTGGGAAGTGAGAGGGCTGTCAGACTCCTAACTAAATAGTATTCAATCATTGTTGTGCGTCCCCCTAATATCTCTAGCTAAGCTAGCGGATAACGCTTGAAGACTTGGCAGCAGCCTGCTAAACAGGTGGAAACAAAATCAATTTGGATAAATTATGCTCCGCTTTATTTCCGCTGTTGTGTTTTTTCTTGTATGCTCATTCTCGCTGTTTGGCTCTGATACAGTAGACTTTCGGTCTTTATATCAGCAGCTGGCAAGCCGTAATTTTCATTGTCTAGAGGGTGTTGATCTAGAGGCCATTTTTATCAAAGCTGTAAAAGCTAAAAAATTGGAGCTTGCCAATATCCTTTTGCGACAGGGCCTTGACCTAAATCGCCCAGTGTATGATGAGGATCGCAAAAGTTGGCGATACCCCAAGCTTGTTATTCAAGAAACAAAATATACTTACCTCGCAAAGAAGCATGACAAATGGGTCAAGCAGACAGTACCTTTTGCTGAGATATTAGATTTGCAAGGGGCTAAAAAATATCGCTTTGAATACCCCGTAAAAGAAACAACTAAGGGGTTGCTGAAAGCGATTGAGTTTGAGAAGCATGATGCAATTAAAACATGGCTCGATACAGAAAGGAACGGGTATAAGCCGCTATTTACTCGCTTGCCTTCTCATAAGCTGCCTTTATTTCGCAACGGCTTATGGCTATATCCTTTGGATATTGCGGTGATCCTAGGAAGTCGCAAGACTGTTAAATACATGTTAAAAAACCAACGAACTCCTTGCTTGCATGCGACACTCTATCCATTCTCCTTAGGCAAGCCTGCTTGGTTAACTGCCAGGAATTTGAATCTCCTGCTTATGTCATTGGATGGCAATGACGAGCGCTCCGAGATTAATCAGCTTTTTCATGATGCTTATGGCGTCAGGCCTGAAATCGCGTGTTACCCATCCTACCTACTCGAGACGCCGCTTGAAACAGTTCTTAGTTTTTTTAGTCATCAAAAGACTACTTCCATAGGGTACTTTTCCAAGTACACTAGCCCTCTTTTGAAGCCTTGCAACACGCACCTTATTAGGGAATAACTCGCTGAGTAGATTCTCAATAACTTGCGAAGCTTCTCTAACAAGGCTTTTGCATCAATTGCTATCCCCCCGGCAAGCGGCTTAGGCGCTTACGACTGAACCAGCCGCCAGTTAGAAACCGTAGTTAGCGAAGAGAGGATCGTTGTAAAGCTCTGAATGATTTCTGGGTGGCAGGGAGCGATGAAATTCTGCATCCCACTTGGCTGTTGACAGCCTGATAGTGCAATTTGGTAAAAAAGTAATAATAAGCAGGATCATGGATATAAAATGCATATATTCTCGAAGGGGTTTGTTAGAAATATTATATGCGATTTAGGAGATTTAAATGGGTGATGGGATACACGCATATGTTCTTGGTGGTAGTGGATCAGTAGGACAGGCGCTTTTACAGGAACTAATTTCCAACAATGCTGTCGCTGAAATTGTTGCATTCAACCGTAGCCACCTTAGTGATCTTGCTCTTACTGCTGCTAGCAAGCTCCGTGAGATCTTCGTACCAGAAATGAAAGCAGAAGCCTTAGCTGCGCGCGTAATGCAAACAGCAAGCGCGGATAAAGCGACATCGATTGTCGGGTTTAGTACCTTAGGGGTAGGCGCGAAAACGGCGAAGTTGACGATCGATGAACATCGAGCTGTCGATGTTGTGCTCAATCAAGCCTTTGCCAGAGGCCTACAGAAAAGTGGTAAATCCACGCACTTGGTTTTCATGTCAGCGGTGGGGGCAAATCACTTAGCAAATGCACTTGGCTCTGGAGCTGCTGGGTTGTCACGGTATAATCGTGTTAAAGGAGAATCTGAAGAAGCGGTGAAGAATACAGGCCTAAGCTGTGTTAGTGTTGTGCGCCCAGCGATGATCATCGGTTCACGCCATACTCCGATACTGGCGGAAAAAATCTTATCCGCACTAGATTTTTTCTTTCCTGGCCGATTAAAATCCATTCGCACCGACGAAATAGCCAAGGCAATGGTGCAACTTGGGCTGTGCCAGCCTTCTCAGAGCATGCTG
>CALBMD010000067.1 GCA_937896265.1 uncultured Pseudomonadota bacterium | reverse complement strand
ACCCGCAGCGCTTGACATTCATTTTTTAAAATATTTTCTGTCGCAGTCATATTGCCTTTCAAAACCTTAATGTCTTGTAATGCTTTGTTTTTATCTAGCTCAAGAGATGAACATTTTGACTCTAAAATTCTTTGTGAATCTTGCAAAATTCTTATGTCATGGTCTGTTTGATTTTTTGTTTTTTCTAAATCATTAATATGATTATATAAGGATGGAGCATCCTTGAATTTTGAAAAATATTTACGCCACAAGCCTTTTAAAATTGAACCGCTATTTTTTTCTTCTTCTAAATCGCGTATAAGAGCATATTTCTCTTGAGTTAAGTTATATTTTTCTTGATTTAGATCATCAATTTTGGAGTGAAGAAAGTATAGGTCTTCAGAATATTCTTTATTTTTCCCCTTAAGATTTTCATTTTCTTTTTTAAGGTCTGATATTTCTTTCCCCATAAGATCCTTAATAAGTGGCAAGTCTTGATTCGCGCAGGAAGTAGAGTTTGACTGCTCTCCAAGCAGATCTCGTTTGCCATTGGGCTGATCTTTGCTCAAAATAACAGGCAGCCCCTGCATTTGACCTGCACCTTTTGATGAAGCTACGAGAAGGTGGTTGGTTTTATCCGAACACTCTGATTCAGTGAGTGTTATTTTATTATCTTTCATGCTGATAGCCTCTTATACTAGTAACCAGAAGAAAATCGAAATTCACAACGCTCGCGATTACCACTAGCGGAATCGATCACATAGGCGATAATCTGCGATTGACCAAATTGCATTTCGATTTGCATTTCTCTGGGCGAGCCGTCTGACGATTGATGTGGAAACTCTATATCCACTTGGGCAATTTCAGTGATTTCATCTTCCTCAATTGTTGTGTAGCGTACTTTAGGGTTTGCTGTCGCAAGAAACGTTATGTTTAACCGAGAAGCATTGGGTGAGACAATATATTCCCGTATTACTGTCATTTCACTAGGGATACGATCACCAGCAGCAACGAAGCTATCAAATCTATTGCGGCAACCATCTGACGAAAAATGTCGTCCATACTTCCGACCCCTATCGTATGCAGATACTCGCTCGCCATGCTTACTATCTAGTTTCTCATCAAAATCCATTTCGACCTGTGTACCATATGTCAATCTTGATCTGCGGGCAATTACTACTCCTGGGTTCACACCAAATGAAGCTGCTCCGAGCAGTACGGCTGCTCCTGGGCGATCTGGTATAACAACCCGCTCTACTTGGTCACCAAACTCTTGCTGAATACGCTGTTTAAGCACAGGAGATTCTGCAAACCCTCCGACCAAAAATAGAATATCGCACTTTCGACCTTTCAAGGCATTGAACTGCTGCCTAACTTTATCGATCAACTCATCTACTACGTTTTTAAAAATACCTTGCATATCATCTTGGGTTAAGCGAATAACCGTGTTGTCCCCGCCTTGAGAGTCAGCTAGCTCGTCTAAGGTGTGCGGATAACTGTTCTCTAAAATTTTTTCTAAGCGGCGCGGCAGCTCAAAAGAGGATTTCCAATCGGCAGTTGCATCATAACTACATTTAATGCTTTCCCAATTTTCTCCCATCGTCTTGGCGTAATCAACAGGCCACTGTGTTTCAAACTCATCCATCGCCTCCATACCAAATTTACGATTCAGAAAATCTCGGAAGTTTTTGTCAACATATTTAGAACCATGTAACCCTCCACTACAAGGTACTAACTCATCAAGCCCTGTACCCATCTGCACCTCATGCACAGTAATATCTACTGTACCACCGCCTGCATCGACAATCATGATGGTTTTACCAGACTCAAGACTGCCTTGGTTTTGTCGGAGCATCTCTTGTTGGCAATGTACCGCAGCGGCTTCTGGCTCTAGCACCAGTAACAACCTCTCTAACTCTTGTGTTCCCTCACCGATTAAGCCTGCCTGCTGCGCGGCATGAGTCATAATCTGCTTACTATTTTCACTCCAAACAGCAGGTACGGTCAAACACCAGCGAATCTCATTTTCATCTAGCAACCCCTCACCGCCAAGTGTTTTGGCAATATCTTGGAGCGCAACGTCTTTGATGCGCTCAAGAAACTCAGCAATCAGGTTGACAACTGAAAATTTCTTTCCTTCCCGCATGATAAACGGACCATTTTGGTCGCGATCTTTGCCTTCATGCAATAAGGTTTTGAAGTTTTCAATCAGGATCGCACCTCTGTCAGAAGCTTCTTCACGCAGTTGGGTCAATCGTTTTCTGGCTGAGTGCCCCCAAGCCTCAATAGCCCCATTAGCATTAAACAAGATTTCCGTCGGTGTTTTTGGGTAAGACTCATTGGTATCTGGCCATCTATTGCGAAATATGGGCTCCTTAACGTCTTTATCCTCGAAAAACTGATAAGCGTAGCCTGATCGAGCTGTACCAAAGTCAATTGCTATTGCAATTCGATAAAACTTGCTTTTATAAGCCAAAGCCATTTTTCAGTCCTTTTAAAAAACATAACTTTCACAGTAGCTAACACGCTAGCATGGCTGTATTAATATCGTCAACTAGGGCAAAGAGCTATAACTGAATCTGGTGTTTGAGCTGAAGAGAAGTGGCGTATCTGGTTGATTGTGATTTGCGAAACACAAGACCAACCGAGGATACGCCACCATGATCGGGAGTAACCTAATTGAGTTTGCCAGTTGAGAATCGAATGCAGA
>CALBMD010000066.1 GCA_937896265.1 uncultured Pseudomonadota bacterium | reverse complement strand
GGCTTTTAAAGAATATGCAAGCGCTAAACGATGCTTCTATTAAGACTAGAACCAAGATGATCGACCGTAAGATGATTGCTATCACACCTAACGAAGACAAGGAGATTGACGATGATTAAACGACTTTTGAACTACATACGCAGAGAGGATGAAATAAAAACGCTTAAAGCGAGATGTTCAATGCACTTCGATATTAATTAATCGGATGCACGAAACATTTAGCGCTGAGATATCGCGGTTAGAACACTCGATGATGGCGGTGCAGGCTAGAGAAGAATTGCTAACAGATGCCGTTGTCGAGCTTCAGGAGATGCGCGTCTATGAGCACTAAGATAATTACAATGGAAGAAGCGGTTCAAATAGCTCGGAATGAGATTTTAAAAGACCCGAATAAGCCAAAAGAGGAGCTAAATGAAAAGATTATAGCAATGATTGATTGTTACGCACTTGGATACCTGCATGGGCAAAGTGGGCGAAGTTCCATCCTAGAGGGGGCTAGAGATGAAGACTAACCAAGTCCCCGACATAGGCGAGATGTTGAAGTTTTGGGAGATGAAAGAAGGGATAACAAGTTGTTTGGTGGTAATCGCAAGACTTCAGAAGGACGAAGATTTGCGAGGCGAGATGTTTAATTTAATTAACAAAATCGAATCGCTCGGCAAGAAGGATGGTGGGTAATGAAAGATGCCAGATCGGAAAAAGAATGTCGTCACGTAATCGACAAGATACATAAAAACTCGCCAGAAGGTCAGCTTGCCATTTCTTATGTTAGATCGAGATATGACACCGACTATATGAGCGATATTACTGAATTGTGGCTTATAGAATCTTATTTAGCTGGTTATGAAATTGGACTTGCAAACAATAAAATAGTTAGTGAATTTAAGGAGAGCTAATGACAAGCGATGAAATAGAAATAGCATTTGAGAAGTACAAGGACGGCATAGAGGATGTGGGTGATATGGATGGTATTGAGATCGCGACGATGAAATATGATTTTACCGCTGGCTACACCCAAGGCCGCGCCGATGCATTGAAAGAACTAGAAAAACCGGAAGGATTCGGAGTCGAAAAGGCTGCAATAGAGTTCGATAAAACTTATTTGAAAAATAGTGATTCTGAGAAAGTTAGAGAGGCTAGGCGATTTGGTTTCTCTATAGGGGCAAGATGGGCACAGTCTAAGAATCTACCAGGGGGCGAGAATGATTAAATGTCAGGCCAGATATAAAATTGATTTTCCATCACATGAGATTAAGTCGCTCGATTGCGTATCTCATTTATTGCTTGAAGAAAAAACGATGGATAAAGTTGTAGATGGCTTCTTCCTAACCGCCGCAGAACTAGAGCAGCGAGAGCGAGAGGCTATTAAAGCAGAGCAGGATAGAATCGTAAAAGAGCTGACCAAAGATTTAAACACTAGCGAGGATGGTTCGTTCTGGCCTTGTCCTCATATGAGCCTCGCGGTGGTGTTACAGGTTGTTAGATCGTGGAAGTTTGAGAGCAAGAAGGTAGGCAATGATTAAGTTATGCTATAAGTGCGACACAAAAAAGAATATCTCTTTATTCAGTAAAAATAGAACTCGCAAAGATGGGTTAGCAGATCAATGCAAAGGGTGTGACTCGGAAAGAAAGAGAGCTTGGCGTAAAGATAACCCACAGCTCCACTTAGAAATACAAAGAGTTTGGAGGTCTAAAAACAGAGATAAGGTTAGAGCTACCAAGATCGCGACAGGCAGAACAACGCCGATGAAATTTAGTCCTCTACGAGTCTCAGGGCTATCACATGAAAGAGGCGCACATCTACTCGTTAATCATAGCCAACAAGATAAAAGGCAATCAGGAGTTAATCGATCTGGTTATGAAGTACATAGATGAGTTTAGCGGTTCTAATTCTAATAAAGTAGGGGAGTAATATGCCAACAGGGTACACAGATAAAATATTAAATGGATGTTCGTTTGAAGAGTTCGTTTGGGCGGTTGCTCGCGGATTTGGTGCGCTCATAATGTTGCGAGATGACAATAACGCTCCGATTCCCAAAAAGTTTGAGCCAGACAGCTACCACCTAAATAGATGCGAGGAAGCTAAAAAGGAAGTATGCAGACTTTCCGAGCTTACCAATGAGCAGTTACGTGCAGAATATGATGATTATTTTAAGAAATTCCAAGAAGATCGGCAGCTCAGAATCGAGCGTAATGCAGATACGTTTAATAAATATACAGCTATGCGCGATAGGGTTGTAGCTTGGACCCCTCCAACGAGCGATCATAAGGGCATTAAAGATTTCATGCTCAAGCAGATAGATGAGTCTATAAAGTTTGATGTAGTCGAAGAAGAATACTTCCCAGCCTTCCAAGATTACGAAGCTTGGGTAACCGAAAAGCGCGAGAGATCAAAAAAGGATGTCTCATATCATAAAGAACAATACCAAAAAGAATGTCAGAGAACG
>CALBMD010000065.1 GCA_937896265.1 uncultured Pseudomonadota bacterium | reverse complement strand
GTCACACCGTTACCCTTGGGTCCTTATCGCTGAAGCGATCGCAAGAGAAATTCGCATACCACGAATAAAAAAGATTTTGCCAGATCAAGGCGCTTTGATTATCGAAGATTTAGGTAACAACGCCCTGAAAGCAGAGCTTAATAAGCTTTTAGCGCAAAAAGATATAAGCAAAGTTTTTTCCCTTTATGAAAAAACGTTTGCTATCTTAACCAATTTCCTCGAACTAGAACAAGAAAGCAAAACACCTTGGAAAAATGTTCAATTCACAGCTAAAAAATTTTTCCTCGAGCTGCTTTTTTTTAAAGAGAAATTTCTTGAGCGTTGCCTAACTTCTGGCTTGAGCTCTAAAGATCAAGGTCTGTTTCTTAAAGAGGCGTTGGCGTTATGCCAGTATATTGGTCAATTGCCTCGCGCTTTTTGCCATCGCGATTTTCATGCCAACAATCTAATGATCACATCAAAAGGAGAAATTGGCGTCCTTGATTTTCAAGATGCTAGGCTTGGGCCCTTAGCCTATGATCTAGTCTCTTTGTGCTTTGACTCCTACGTTGCCTTGACACCCGATGAGCGACTTCGCTTACTTGATAGCGCTATAAAGCATTTTAGCCATCCTAACTTAAGGGAAGAGCTTTTCTCTTCTTGGCAAGCTTGTTTTATCCAACGTCAGTATAAGGCTCTGGGCTCATTTGCTTTTTTGACGCTAGAGAAGAACAAAGGCAACTATTTACTAAACGCCTCTGCTGCTTTGTCCTGCTTTCCTCAATTAGAAAACACTCGCTGGCCTTTTTTAACAAAGACTTTGCCAGCTTATATTGAAGAAACTTATCCCAAATGACAAAAGCAATAAAAGCAGTGCTTCTTTGCGCTGGCAAAGGCTCTCGCCTTGGCAGCGTTACAGAGCTCACACCAAAACCTTTGATCTCTTTTCTTGGCAAAACTCTACTTGAAGCTGGGTTAAACAAACTTTCACGAGCTGGTGCCGAACAGATAGGAATTAACTGCCATCACTTGGCCAAACAAATTGCACAAGCAGCTCTTTCATCACCGCAAGCAACAAAAATCACCTTATCCTTTGAAAAAGAGCTCCTTGGCACTGGAGGAGCCTTTTGCGGTTTAAAAGAGGTTGGTCTAAATGGCCCTCTGATCGCTGCAAGCTCTGACGTCATCAGTGATTTTCCTATAAAAAGACTATTTGATTTTCACCAAGAGCAAATGG
>CALBMD010000064.1 GCA_937896265.1 uncultured Pseudomonadota bacterium | reverse complement strand
TGCAATGGGAACAGATCTTCTAGCGCGCACCTTACGAGCACCTATGGAAATAGAAGTTGGCATCTTATTTTCGTTCTTTGGTGCCTTTTTCTTTGCTTATCTTATTTGGAAAAAAATCCATGCTAGCAATCCATGCTGAAAATTTAGCCCTCCAAAGAAAGCACCGTTTTGTTTTGCAAAATGTCGGCATGCAAATTGCTCAGGGCAAGCTTGTTGCTGTTATTGGTCCCAATGGCTCAGGCAAATCAAGTTTGCTACGCATCTTAGCTCACTTGGAACAAGCTTCCCCTGGCTCTGCCTTAAAGCTATTTGATCAGACAGGCCTTAACATCCAACATCTCGCCCAAATTATAGCTTACTGTCCTACCCACCCTCATGTAAATTTTGACTTTGAAGTTAGACATTTAGTGAGCCTTGGCAGTTTTCCTTCGGGCTTGTCATGGGCAGCACGAGAACTTAAAGCGCAAGACATACTTTTGGGTTTGGGACTTGCTGGCTTAAGCACAACTAAGTTAAGCCAGTTATCAAGCGGTGAATATCAGCAGGTTATGCTAGCAAGAACTTTCGCACAAGACACACCGCTTTTGATCTTAGATGAGCCTACAGCCAACTTGGATTTAAAGTGCAAATCAAAAATTTTTGCGAAACTTCACAGTCTTTGCCAAAAGAAGTTAAAGACCATCGTTTTTGCTAGCCATGATTTAGAACTCGTGAAAAATCACGCAGATATGGTGATCGCACTGAAAAATGGCGAAGTTTTCAGTCAAGGATCGACAAAGAAAATTCTAACCCCTAACTTCCTAAAAGCTCTGTTTGATCTTTAGCTAAAGTCATCTTTGTTACTTTTATACCAACGCTTTCAAGAATCAGACGAGCCTGCTCTTGACTGCGATAATCTTCTTCATAGAAGATTTTTTGCACATTACCTAGATTAATCAACCTCTTAGCACAAGTGACACAAGGATGATGGGTAACAAAAACAATCTTGGCAAGGCTTCTTGGCGAGTCACAGTTGATAACAGCGTTCTCTTCTGAATGAAGACAGCCACATCGACCAGGCTCATCACTATCACAGGTATTAGGCAAGCCGCTGGCATTGCCATTGTAGCCAACCGCCAAAACCTTACGAAAGTCGTCACTTGTAATGACAGTACCCACACACATACGCTTGCATGTGGCCCTTTGAGCCAGTGTTTTAGCTAATTTAAGATAGATTTCTTCAAAAGATGGGCGCATGAGTAGGTTTTAAAACTAAAAAGAAGAGAAGTCAATGCCAGGATCTTACGCTCTAAAATACGAGCCAACGGCTAGCCATCACCATCACCTATAGATTCAATAAAAAATTCATTTGGTTCTACCCTGCCAATTTTAGTTTCCAAAAAAGCTATAGCATTATCAAGAGTTTGTTTTAACCGCTGCTCACTAACCGAAAGCGCAACAACTGCTAGCATAGACTCTTCTAGATGGCGGGCCAGCACATGAAAGCGGCTAGTGAGTGCCTGACAAAGACCTTTTAGATCCTTTGCTGTCAAGCCATAGTCTTGAGCTAATACGATAGTAAAATACCCTAAATACATCCTAACTAACACCTTTCACAGCTTTGCAGATAAGGTCGATTATTCCTTATTTTTCTTGCTTGGCAAACAGCAGTTGCTTAAGCTTAACAGAGCAGAAGACAAGGGGCCACGAACAAAATCAACATATCCATCAATATCCCAAGGCTTAGTGTTATAGCTATAGATACCACTTGCTAAGCTTTCATCTCTATCATTAGGGTTCTCTGAGCCAGTGAGCACTATAAGATGCTTAAGGATGTGATGGTTTTTTTCTTTTAGAAAACTAAGAACCTCTAAGCCTGTGACCTTGGGTAAACTAAGATCTAAGATGACAAGATTATGGCAAGCTTCTTCATTTCCTTGTGTGTCAAAATATTCAAGCGCCATCTCACCATCTGAGAGGCGAATCAGATCTAAATCGGAATTTGTCTTATG
Organism: uncultured Pseudomonadota bacterium; assembly: GCA_937896265.1. GTDB lineage: Bacteria > Bdellovibrionota_B > Oligoflexia > Oligoflexales > Bog-1112 > CALBMD01. Next base: position 1,017 of record CALBMD010000064.1, on the reverse strand, counting down.
AATCTGAGCGCAAAGAAACTTTGCATCGACATCAGAATCTTCAATAAGAATAATCTTAGCCTCGTGATTGTCTAAATTTTTTTTCAACATCATGACATAGCCCTTTGCAATGTAAATATAAAGCAGCTACCTTGCCCGAGTTCTGATTCCACCCAAATTTCACCACCAAGATCGGTAATTATTTTTTTACAAATAGCCAGACCCACGCCGCTTCCAGGAATATTAGACATACCACGAAAAAAGTAGTCAAATACTTTCTCATGATAGGCTTTGGCTATCCCTGGCCCATTATCTTGAACTGAAACTTCCCACCTTGCGCCTTTTTGCAAAGCCTGAATATGAATTTTAGGGGGAGCATTGCCAATAAATTTACATGCATTACTGATCAAATTTTGCAACACACTACCTACTAGCAGCCGATCTCCTTCTACCTTCGGTAAAAAATCAGAAGTAATTTGTGCCTTGCTTTCATCAATAGCTGTTTTGCATAGCAGTTTTATATCGTCAAGAAGTAGATTCAAATCCATGGCCTCACGGACAAGTTTATGCGAATTGATCCGCGAGATGTCAAAAAGTGAATCCATCAACTTTTTTGCTTGTTCAACACCAGAGATGATTTGATGTAAATTGTTACAGGCTTCTTCAGGTAGGAGATGGCGCCAAGCTGTTAATCCCTGCGCATTTAAGCCAATACCTCGAAAAGGTTCTTTAAGATCATGGGAAATAATCCAAGTCAATCGGTTAAGCTGATGATTTGTTGCTTCAAGCTCCAACACTCGCTGTTTCAACAAATGCAAGTTATTAATATTTTCAATAGCCATGGATGTCGCATCAGCTAATGATTGCAAAAGAGAAAGCTCTGTTTGGCTAGCAACATGATTTTTAGCCCAATAAGTGCCGATAGCAGCAATAGGTTCATCTTGGCGCACCGGGGTCATAACTAGGCTTTTCACAAAAGTTGGCCTGTAGACATCGATAGGAATACGCGCATCTTGGTAGATATCAGTGATAGCAACT
>CALBMD010000063.1 GCA_937896265.1 uncultured Pseudomonadota bacterium | reverse complement strand
AGTATTTTTATTCAAAGGCGTTGATGAATCCGTCTACCAAATCGAGGAAATGAAAGGATTTTACAGAATTACACTGCAAACTCCTTCAGGACCCGTCCCCCAGATAAAACAATGGTTTGCCAATTTAACATCAATGTTTAATTGATAGTAAGTTAGGAAAAGAGTCGCTACATCTAGACCTACCGTGCCAACGACTCCTGACGGCGTAGGTCAAAAAATTCACGGTTCTTAGAGTTTAAATAAACCTCAGCAGATTCACCGTTTTTAGCCGTAAGATGAAGTGCATAAGCCAACACCATCTGCTGACCAAATACTCGATAAACAGGGTTCTCATCAACCTGCACCTGGTATCCTCGGCTGCGTAAGCTCAGCTCCACATCAGCAGGGTAAAAAATTATTGGCTCCACTTCCATCTCTGAGTAGCTGTAATTCAACACTCGTATAAGACTATCTTGCGCAAAAAAAACTACCACCGTAGCATCTAGAACCGGAATCCCTTGGCGATGGAAGCCATAGACTATGATACCCTGTCCGTCTTCGCCTTTAACTGCTGTAGATAGGCGAAGATCTGCCAGCGGCAGTTCTAAATACTTATTGAGTTTCAACAAAGCATCTGCAGCAACTACCGTTGCGGCTCGATCCCCTCGCAAAGACCCTGCAATATGCGCTAAACCAACCCCAGTAATTTGCCTTATTGCATTGCTAGCGCTATCAAAAGCAAGCTCAAGACCTTCTCCATTAGCCAAGATTACCTTGTCCTTCCGGCTGCTTTCTAAATCTGCTCTATAAGCTACTCTAGCCGTAATAGGTGCCACTAATCCAGCAAAGGGATCGTCTTGAGCATATAGCACTGAACAACTGAAGCACAAAACTAAGGTAATTTTCCATGCGAGTTCCATATGATGTCTTTTCGAACAACAAATAGAAATCTTGAGTTTTACTACTTTTTCTTTGTTTCAATAGTGATTTTTTCGATATCGTTCTGGGGATTATACTTGCCATTAAAAAAATCGATGACTTCAAACTCATTGGGGTGGCTTTTAACAAGTTCGATTAGCTTGTCACGGGTGCTTATAGGCCAAGATGCAGCAACATTATTAGCAATAAACCTAGGAATTTTACCCACTTTTCCATTGGGATTTACATAAGCTGAGAAGTTCACCCAAACGCCATTCTTCTCTTCCTTAATCATTGAGCTGGCAACAATCACGCCAGCAGTCACTGTCTTATTATCATTATCGATATCTTTTACCCCTGGCATAAATTCCTCTGGATTGCGATTAGCAAAGGCAATCCCACCAACCCAGCGCTCTTTGCTATGAACAACAATGACATTATCTGTGAAAAAAAGGCGAGACCACACTATAAACATCGGTTCACTGCGAAATAACACTGTTTTGTTAAATGTGAAAATACCGTTTTCTAGTTTGGTTAGTGGCGTTGCTTTGAGAGCAATAAATTCCTGGCAATGTTCCATAAATTGAGTTTTTTTACGAGAATTAGCAAACCATATCGAGACCGCTTCCTGAAAAGGTATATCAATATATCCTTGAAAACCAAGAGCTGCATAGCCTGAATCTTCTAGCTTACGAAAAGATCGAAATTCGACACGGCCAGTGGCTTTATCAATATCATTGCGGGTACGTTCCCCTGGTGAAGCTAAGTAGTCGTGAAGCTGTTTCAATAGTTCAGCAGGGACATCTTTGAAGTACTTATCTGAAAATGTATCTGGCAAACGCATATCAGCTGGCAGATCAGCGAAGATCTTAGAGGCAAAAACGATGGTAAAACTGCCGAAAAAATATAGAAACCGAGACATTTCTCCCCCACAATAGCAAGGCAACGACCCTCCATCGGTTTGTTTACAAAAAATATTTACTCAAAAATTTCCCGTCAAAATCATACCTTGCTAAAGGTTTTTTTACTCTGTCGAATGGATTAAAGCTTTTTGCCTCATTCTTACTTGCGAGGTTCAAATGCGTATTAGGTATTTATCGTTAAAGTTTATTGTCGCGGCAGAAGGCTTTCCTGAAGATGCATGGGATTGCACCACAGAAACTGATTTGACAATCACTCCTTCAGCTGAAGGTGCTCATAGCGCAACCTGCCAAGAAAGCTGGGAAGACATCAAAGAAGAAGATTGTTTTCAGGGTTTCATTGAAGGGAATAACGTCAAAATAGATTCTAAAAAACAGTGATCCTGAAAAACATGACCCGATTGCTCCTATGCGATTCCCAGCCCGCAAGGCTGTCGA
>CALBMD010000062.1 GCA_937896265.1 uncultured Pseudomonadota bacterium | reverse complement strand
TATGTTTTGGATGAACCTAGTCAAGGCTTGCACCCTAAGGAAGTTTTTAGTTTGGTGCAATCTTTGCGAGCGCTTATTGCTAAGGGCAATACCATTGTGGTTGTCGACCATAATAGATTTTTGGCGCAAAGTGCAGATTGGTTGTTAGAGCTAGGGCCAGGTGGCGGTAGTCAAGGTGGCAAACTTTTATACGAGGGTCCGCCTAAAAAAGATCCTGAGCAGAGGATGCTGTCTCTTCTGCCTGAGGCAGATACGAACCAAGAAAAATTTTGGCTACTAGATTGTTATGCCAACAATTTAAAAATCGACCGGGTAGCTTTTCGTTATCAATCACTGAACATTGTTGTGGGTGTCTCTGGGGCCGGTAAATCAACCCTTGTCCTTGATTGCCTGTTATCAAAAGCGCAACAGGGTTTGGGGGAGTTTGACAGTATTTTGGTGATTGATCGAGCTTCATTGGCTCGCAGTAAAACAAGCATGTTAGCTACTTTCTTGGGGGTGTTTTCTTCCATAAGAGACCTTTTTGCCAGCTTGCCTCAAGCCAAACTTCTAGGCCTAACAGCGCAAGCCTTTTCTTTGCGACTAGTAGCTGGAAGGTGTCAGGCTTGTAACGGTCAAGGCAGTTTTCTTATTCGGATGAAGTTTCTTAGTGATGCTGAGGTTACATGCTCTAGCTGTTTGGGCAAGCGATATAAAGGAGAAGTCCTTGGTGTTCGTTATAAGGAGCTCAATATTGCTGAAGTGTTAGGACTCTCGATTAGTGATGCCCTCCAATTTTTTGCGGCTCATCGTCAGATTTGTCGTTTGTTGCAAGAGGCTCAAGATTTAGGGCTTGGTTATCTGACCCTTGGGCAATCTTTATTTAGTTTGTCCGGAGGTGAGGCACAGCGCTTAAAGCTCCTTCCTTTTATGCGAGAGGCTGCTTTCAAAAAAGCTTTGGTAATTTTGGATGAGCCATGTAGAGGGCTTCATGCTCAAGATGTAGAGCGCTTGTTAATTGCAATAAATCGGCTTACTAGTCGGGGCTATACTTTTGTCGTCATTGAGCATCATTTAACTTTCATACAAGCTGGGCAATGGTTTATTGAACTGGGCCCCGGAGCCGGCAAAGAAGGAGGACAACTATTAGTTGCCGGTGATTACCAGGCATTTTTGTCATCGTCTGCTTCCGTGACCGCATCCTTTATAGCCAAGATCCCATGATAGCTCGCCATTTCAGCTCTTATCTTAAGAAGATTCTCAGAAAGCCGATGATCACCTTAGTTTTTGTCTAAATTGAATTTGACCCAAGGAGTGGGATGGTGAAGCATTTTGGGCTCCACACTTTGATGCTACGCTTATTTAGTATCAGCTTGATTAGTGCTATCCCTCTTAGTGTTGTTGCCAAACCAAGGTCAAAAACTTACTTAAGTCCCTTTTTTACTGCGGCGCCAGGGGTAGCAAGTACCTCGCTTCATTTACGCGTCGAGCCATTGGATTTCGAAACATCTGTCTCAGAGTTTATTCATAAAAAAATGCCTAAATCAGAGATCCGCGTTTTCCGTAAAAGTGGAAAATCTCTTGCGGCTTTGGGCGGGGCAACGCGCGCTGATTTTGGTTTTAAAATAGGGGATGTTTCCCTATGCAATTATCAGGTCACGGCGAATCAAAATAGCAAAGGTGAGCTATTTGTGCTTGGTTCTATGCCACACTTTACTTTCGAGCAAACAAACATAGATTTTGGACCAATTCCCGAATTACGCTTAGCAAAACAAACTATTCGCGATGATTTAGCTTTTTTAGATAAGGGACCTGTTACTTCAATTACGCAAGTGTCAGATTGCCTCTATGACGATGATGGTAGTCTTTGGCATGTTGGGCAATATGTGGTTCAGGTCAATGGATTAACTTATAGGGTAAGAGCTGATGAGAATACTGTCTTTAGTATAGATAATCTTTTCTTTGAAACGACAGAAGCAAAGATAAGCTATTATGAACACAATGCATTTTCCGATTTGGTCGAAACAACTTATACGTTAACAGAACCCACATACCTTACAAGTGCTTATTTTGAAACACAAACTGGCGATGGCAGCAGACGAGCTACCTCTTCAAGCTCAAATTTTGTCTACACCAAAAGTGATGTTCGTATAAAGGAAACTTCTGCTTTCATCCATGCTATTAGGCAATACGAATTTATTAAAAGCCTTGACTATACTTGGACGGAAACCAAACCCTTAGATATCGTTTTGCATGACAATATTGGCGGCAATAAAAACAACGCTCTTTATCGGCCAGCTGAGTCCAATCCAGAAACAGGAAAACCCTCTATCTCTCTGGGAGATGGGGACGGAATAGGGTTAGCTAACTTGGATATTGATGAAGATGTTGTTAGTCATGAGTTTGGGCATCATGTGATCTATCGTTATCTTAAATCGACTGATGGTGAATCGTTGGTACTGCATGAAGGTATTGCCGATTTTTTGGCTATGGCTAAATCAGGGGAACCTTGTTTGGGGCGCTCGATCTGCCCTGAGGAGTCACCTTATTGTGTGATTAAGGGGCAATGTTTGCGATCGGCAGGATTAGATTTGAAGTATACAGATGATGCTTACCAGAGCTTTGGTCCGCATTTAAAAGGACAGGTTGTCTCTGGTTTAATGTGGGATCTAAGGTCTCGCCTGAATCCTGCGATAGTAACTAAGATCGGCTATACAATGATTAGCTTTTTATCAGAAAATGCAGGTCTACAAGATTTTCTTCTTGGTTTGCTTTTTGCTGATCAGCAAGTCAATGATAGTAAGGGGGCCTGTATTATTTATGATGCTGCAATTAATCGAGGATTTAGCTCGCTTTTAACTGGTGTTACTTGCAAAAACAGCGACAGCTGGTCTCCAAGTGATAATGGGTCTGGCGGCGCAGCCCCCACAGCAGAGCCAGCTGGGAGTTCAGATCGAAAAAAGAAAAACCCGCTTTGTGGAGCGTTGACATTTCAATCTAATAAAGGAGGAGGCTCTGGTGGGATTCTTCTTCTTATTCTGGGTCTTGTACCGCTTTTTTTACGTCGACATTTCTTGCGCTATTTCTTGATCGCTTTAACTGTAATAGTTGCTACCAAAGTCCAAGCGGCTCAAGTGCATACATTACTCTTATGGGAAGGTCGCGATGTGAAGCAGCAAAATATAGAAGCGCTGCTTGAACTGCGGCAAGATTTTCCTGACCTTAAATTAGTGCACTTTATTGATCCTGCTTATTTCATGCGTTCTCCTGAGGAAGCGCAAAGGACTCGTAAAGCCTTGGATCAAATTTTTAATCAAGAAAAAGATGAGATTGCACTTTATCTGCATGGTTGGAAAAGCACAATAGAGAAAGCCGGAGTCAATTTTATCTCTGGACCAACTTTTTGGGGAGAGCTTGACAGAGGAGGCTGCAGTAGAGACTGTGGTGAGGCTGTTCCTATGACACTTTATAGCAAGCAGGATTTGCAAAAAATTATTGCAATAAGTATCGATAGGCTACAAGCTATGGCCTTGCCTAAACCAACTTCTTTTTTAACGGCTGGCTGGCTCTCTTCTCCCGACCTTTTAGCAGCTATTGTTGAGGCTGGTTTTACGCACGATTATTCACAGGTGGCGCTTGATGTTATTGAGCCAAGTATTAAGCGCTTTAATTTATGGGGCTGGCTTCACCACGCTAATAGTTCAGTACATTTTCTCAGTCAGCCTTTAGAGTACAAGATAAATGGTGCTTTATTGATCCGGGTGCCTTTTAATACTGCCACAGTGGATTATATGCGAGCCGAGGAGTTTGCTGCCCATTTAGAAAAGGCTGGCGCGCTATCAGCAGAACAAATTCTCAATATTGCTTTCCATCAGGAATCAGCTTACCGCTATAACCATAGACTTAGAACTATTTTACAGCTAGTCGCAAAGTAGCCTGTTTTCATAAAGGCTAACGGCTAGCGCGTGATACTGGCGATGTGCTTTTTATTTCTTCATCCAAATCTAAATAGGGGCCCCATTTAGGTGTGGTAGCCTCATAAAGATCTAACTCAAGAGCTCTTTGGTTGCGTCCATCTCGACTCATGATATAAAGGCCGTATTTACCTAGCTTATCGGCGTTACCAATACGATTGGAAGCAAAGACAATCAGCTGGCCGTTCGGTGAGAAGTTGGGGCTAACATTGGAGCCAGAAGCTGTTGTTAATCGGCGTAAAGCTCTCGTCTCAGGATCAACAATAAAGATATCGAAGCGGTTGATTTCTTTGTCGAAGCCAGCAAAGACAATTTCTTTAGAATCTGGAGACCATGCCGGGTTGGCATTCCACCACCCTGCAAAAGTTAGCTGTTTATCTGCAGTGCCGCGAACAAGCGAGTTGTCAGCATTCCACTCTAAATCAACGCGGAAAATATGCGGGTTGCCATACTTTCCTGAAACGTAAGCAAGCCATTTGCCATTAGGTGAAAAAACTGGGTCAACAGCAATCCTGTTGCCTTTTAAGAAATCAACGCGAGGAGCTTTGTCACTGACACGCAAGTAGAGCTCTGTTTCACCATTTTGTGATCCTGAGTAGGCGATGAGCTTGCTGTTATGGGTAAAGACGCCGCCAGAGTTAATACCCTTAGCTGAGGCTAGGCGAGTGGATTGATTTGTCATGATATCAAGCTGATAGAGATCAGGATTGTTAGCTGCATAAGAGGTAAAGAGAATCTTATTGCCGTCTGGGCTCCAAGACGGTGAAATATGAATAGTATTGGTCTTGGTCATTTGACGCATATTCTTGCCGTCGATGTCGCAAGTATAGATTTGGCTCTTTGACTCTTTTGTTTTCCGACCGACAAAAACCAACCGCGTAGTGAAAATTCCTGGCTTACCAGTATACTTAACTAGCAAAAGATCAGCATAGCGGCGCAAGATAGCGTCAAGCTCAACGCGGCTTCTGAATTGATAGCTCTTTTCTAAAATGATGGTACCAAAACGGATATCAGCAGTTTTAAGATCAATGCGGTGGCCAGCCTTATCTGCTTTTACAGTGCTAAGAGTTAGCGAATCTACTTGAATGGCCTTCCAAGCTAATAGATCGATTTCCTGAAATCCAGGCAGTGCTTTTGTATCTTGAAAGGGTTTGGCAAGGATGCTCTGGTAGCCTCCAGGAGGCATAGTTTTGAAAAACTCAGTAAATTCCAGTAATCGACCAAGCTCCTCTTGCCCCCCAAGAGCAAATTCAGCAAGTTGAGGGCTTTGTCCCTCTGTCTTGAAAGGAGGGATAGCTGTAACAAGTTTCTTGAACTCAGGACTGTCAATATTAATAACAATAGGGCCTTCGGCAAAAACCTTGGTTGCCACCAGCAAGATAGTTGTGAAAAGAATTTTGCGGTACATCAATATTCCTCTATGGTGTTGAACTATTTTTTGTTTGGATGAAATGGTAGTCTGATAACTCGCCCTACAAATTCAGCTGGAGGTTTAGGAAAAGGTGAAGCATCCTGCACTGTCTTGATAGCCAGTTGGTTAAGAGTCTCTTCTTTCGAAGCTTGAAAAACAGTCAATTTACGGATATTGCCTTCAGCATCCATGGTGACATCAAGCGTTGGAAACTCCTGATCCTGAAAGCGCTCAGCATAGATTTCTGGAATTTGATAAAATCGCATAATCCACTCGCGAAGTTCACCAATGTAAGGATGCATTCCTTCTTTGCCGTTTGCTGCCTTGCCACCCATGCCTTGGCGCTGCATTAATTCTTGCTTCTGCTTTTTGAGGAGCTCATTGACAGACTTTTTCTCAACACTGTCACGACTTGCTTGTGATAGTTTGGCCTTTTGGATCTGCTTATCCTCCTTCAGCAAGCGCGCAAGAGCATCTCTTTTATCCTGCTCTTCTTTTGCTTTTTTAGCAGGAGTCTCTTCTTCTATTATTTTTTCTTCTTCTTTTTGCTCAGGAACAGTTGCAGCCTTTTGCAAGTCGGTTACTTCGGATTTTATAGCGAAGTTACTAGGTAGCTGGTTAGGAATCTCTTTTTCCTCAGGGACTTCTTTGGGAGGGGGCGGCTTTTTTATATCTACTGTATAAGCTAGGTCTGTCTCGATAACCCACTCTTCATATTGGGTAGGTTGGCTTGGCCAAGAAACATCCTTGAAATAGAAGATTACTAAATGGCTAATAAAGGAAAGACCACATAATGCCGCAACAATTTTTGTTTCGCGGTCCCAATTTTCAGTCATGGCAAGAATAGCTTGTTTCACAGATGCCGCCTAGAGGGTCTTAGTTTTGCCGTTTGCTGGTGATGTCAACATAGACATCTTGGTGACGCCAGCTAGCTTGGCTGCACTCATAGCATCTACAACTTTTTCATAGACCACCTTGCGATCAGCGCGGATATAGATCTCTTTTTGATCTTGAACAGAAAAAATAGCTCGCAATTTTTCTTCAAGCTGATCACCAGCAATCTTACCCTGATCCATGAAGTAATCACCGTGCTGGTCAATGGAAAGGACAATGCGTTTTGGGGTGATGCTTGTGCCTTTAGCCTTGCTAGTTGGTAGTGAAACCTTAATGCCAGTGATTGATAAAGGAGCTGCTACCATGAAAATGATAAGCAGTACCAGCATGATATCAACCAGCGGGATGATATTGATCTCAGCTAGATCGCCATACTCATCGTGGTTCTCATCACGGGGTCGGATTCCAAATGCCACGTTATATCCTCGGTGCGACTAAGGAGTTGTGTGATTGAGTACGGCTTTTATCTGAGACTAGATAGCGCTCGACGATGTTCAAAAAGTCGACGCCAAAGCTCTCAATATGGAAAACAACGCCACGGATGCGGTTGGAGGCCAAGTTGTAGCCTATTACCGCCGGGATAGCAGCAGCAAGGCCAAAGGCAGTGGCAATCAAAGCTTCTGAAATACCAGGTGCTACAGCGGCTAAACTGGAACTACCTGTACGAGCAATACCCTCAAAGGCGCTCATGATGCCCCAGACAGTACCAAAAAGGCCGATAAAAGGCGCTGCTGAGGCGCTGATAGCCAAAACAGGTAAGAAGCGTTCAAGCTGTCTTTTTTCTGAGAGTTTGGACTTATGCAGGGTTCTGTTTAGATTGTCTAGCGCTGCATTGATAGCTAAATCAGAGGTTGTCGTTTGATCTTTAAGATGGCTGCCTTTAACTAGCTCAGCGTAGGCGTTGCGAAAGATTTCTCGTACAGGGCTATAACTGTGATCACCCAAACGGCTATTGAGTTCATTAAGAGACCTGCTCTCCCAAAACACTTTAATAAAGGAAGCGCACTCACGCTCCATCTTGCGAAGATAAATCCACTTGGCTAGGGCAATGGCCCAGGTAATAATGGATAGCGTTACCAGGATAAGTAAGACGCTTGAGACGACAGGACCAGAATGGATAATACGATCAAAGACAGAAGCGGATTCTGTCCAATTGGTTTGTAGAGCAAGTTCTTCGATGTTTTGACTCATAAGTTTATCCCTGGCAGCTAAATTTCGGTTAATTTAATCCCTTTTGAGCGGATTAGCAAGGAGCATTGATGACAACTACAAACCCTTTGTTGGCCGGTTTAGGTATACCTTCCTTCCATAATATCACTGCTGAGCATGTTACGCCTGCCATAGATAGTATCTTAACAAAACTAATTGCCGATTTAGAAAAATTAGAGAAAAACTACGCCTTAACTTGGGCTGGGCTAGTTGAACCATTGATGGCAATAGGGGAAGAGCTTCGTCAGGTTTGGGGGCCAGTTATGCACTTAAGCGGTGTGCGTAACAGCTCTGCATTACGAGATGCTATTGCGGCAACTCAGCCTAAAGTTGTGGATTTTAGTTTAAGATTATCGCAAAGCCAAGCGATTTATCAAGGCCTTAAAGCGCTGCAGGCTGCCCCTTCTTACTCTACTTTTGATCGGGCTCAGAAGAGGATTGTGGAACTGGCGTTGATTCAAGCTGAGCATTCAGGCATCGGCTTAACCGGGGCTTTTCAAGAGCGATTTAACACTCTGAGTAAAGAGCAAAGTGAAATCACTACTGATTTCTCTAACCACGTCTTGGATGCGGTAAAAGCTTTTGAAATGATTCTAGTAGACCCGGCAGATATTGCAGGCCTGCATCCTAGCCATCTGGGTCTTTATGCTGCGCAATACCAAACCCGTACCAAGAATGCAGCTACAGCAGAGGCTGGGCCATGGCTTGTGACTCTTGATGGTCCTTCTTATATTGCCTTTATGGAAAACGCCAAAAGCTCTGTCTTGCGCGAGAAGCTTTATCGCGCTTTTGTTGCCAAAGCTTCTAGTGGTGAGTTTGATAATGCCCCTTTAATTACGAAGATTCTGGCTAATCGCAAAGAAAAAGCAAAGCTACTTGGTTTTGATAGCTATGCTGCGTTGTCGCTTAGTGAGAAGATGGCGGGTGATGTGTCCAAAGTGTATAGCCTTCTTTCTGAATTGAAAGCAGCCTCTTATGCACCCGCTAAGGCTGAGTTAGCTGAAATCACAGCTTTTGCTAACAGCAATGGCAATGCTAGTGCTCTTTATCCTTGGGATTTGCCTTATTGGGCAAAAAGACTTGAGGAAGAGCGTTATGCATATACGGAAGAGGAGCTGCGGCCTTATTTCCCACTCGAGCAAGTGTTATCTGGGCTGTTTGCTCTCGTGCAGGATCTTTTTGCCATTCGTGTTGAAGCTGCTGATGGGCAGGCACCGGTTTGGCATCCACAGGTGCGTTATTTCAAAATCTTCGATCAAAACAATGAGCATATAGCCTCCTTTTTCCTCGATCCTTATTCAAGGCCTGAGGACAAGCGCGGCGGAGCTTGGATGAATGATTGCGTACCCCGCACGGTGCAAAACGCTCGCCTTGTTCATGTTCCTGTTGCTTACCTTATCTGTAATAGCTCAAGGCCAGTCAATGATAAGCCATGTCTAATGACATTCTCTGAGATTCGTACATTATTTCATGAGTTTGGTCATGGTTTGCAGCATATGCTAACACAAGTAAATTATTTGGATGTCGCAGGTATCAATGGTGTCGAATGGGATGCTGTTGAATTGCCTAGTCAGTTTATGGAGAACTGGTGCTATGAGCGCGATACCTTGAGACGCATTAGTTGCCATATAGAGACTAAAGAGGTCTTGCCGGATGCTTTTATAGACAAGCTTAATCGTGCTAAGAATTATAGAGCAGCGCAGATGATGTTGCGCCAGTTGCAGTTTGCTCTTGTTGATTTGGCTTTGCATCATGATTTTGACCCACATGGAACACAGACAGTGTTCGACCTTCAGCGCGAGATTGCTAAAGAAACTAGTGTTATTGCGCCGATTGATGAGGACTATTTTTTGTGTAGCTTCAGCCATATTTTTGCTGGGG
>CALBMD010000061.1 GCA_937896265.1 uncultured Pseudomonadota bacterium | reverse complement strand
ATCTGCATTCTATAGATAGCTTTATTCGTAGCTAAAGGTGAAGACCGTGACTGCCGAGTAGATTCATAAGTAGACAAATAAAAATAGGTCCTTTGCCCTGGAGTAGGTAATGACAAACACGACAGATCATTTCGATAACGAAAAAGGAATGGATCTACCGCTCTTACCATTGAAGGATATTGTTATCTTTCCGCACATGATAGTCCCTGTCTTTATTAATGAAGATTTATGTATCAATGCTGTAGAAGAAAGCCTTGCGGCAAACCGTAAAATCTTTCTTTCTGCTTTTAAAGTGCCTGGGATTGAAGGAGAAGGCCTTGAATGCTCATTAAAGCCGCCTTTTGATGTCTATACAGCAGGAACTTTGTGTACCATCATGCGCACTCGCAAGCTTCCTGATGGACGTATGAAAGTGTTGATACAAGGAATCCAAAAAGCACGCATCATAGAACTTCTAAACTCAGAAGAATATCCCAATGTGCGCGTTGAGCTTGTCAAAGAACCAGTATTTGCCGCTTTATCTCCAGAAGACGAAGCAATGATCCGAGCAGTGCGCGAAAATTTACAAAAAGTAGTAAGCCTTGGTAAGATTCTCTCACCTGATATTTTGATGATCTTAGAAGATGTTAAAGATCCTGGCCGCTTAGCTGATTTGGTTGCTGCTAATTTAGGTCTTAAAGTTGAAGAAGCGCAAGCTATCTTAGCAGTTGCCAACCCCATCAAACGGCTAAAAAAAGTACATGCCTTCTTATCTCGTGAAATTGAAGTCTTCCAAATGCAGGTTAAAATTCAATCGCAAGCAAAAGAAGAAATCGGTCGCTTACAACGAGAGCATTATCTAAGAGAACAGATTCGCGCCTTAAAGCAAGAACTAGGCGATGGTGACAATAAAGATGACATCGAAACTCTCTGGGCACAATTTGAAAAGACCAAGCTATCAAAAGAAGGTCATAGTGAAGTAAAAAAACAGCTCGGTCGTCTTGAGCGTATGCATGCAGACTCCAGTGAATCCACTCTTACCCGTAATCACATTGAAACAATCTTAAGTTTGCCCTGGGGAAAATACAAAAAAGAAGATTTGGATTTAAAGAAAGTCAATGAAGTCTTAGATGCCGATCATTTTGGACTTGAACAGGTAAAAGATCGCATTGTTGAGTATCTGGCAGTTAAGAAACTAAACCAGAACGCTAAAAGCCCAATTATTTGCTTTCTAGGGCCTCCAGGTGTCGGCAAGACAAGCCTTGGACGCTCCATCGCCAAAGCCATGGGCAGACGGTTTTCTCGCATTTCTCTTGGGGGAGTAAGAGATGAGGCTGACATTCGTGGCCACCGCAAAACATACGTTGGCGCTTATCCAGGTCGCGTTATACAAAGCCTAAAGCAAGCAGGAAGCGCCAATCCGGTAATCATGCTCGATGAAATTGACAAACTCGGAGCTGATCACCGCGGTGATCCAGCTGCTGCTTTGCTTGAGGTGCTTGATCCTGAACAAAATAATAAGTTTGTCGATCACTACTTAGGCATTGCTTTTGATCTATCAAAAGTCATGTTTATCTCTAATGCCAATTCTTTGGAAAGCATCCCCCAAGCACTGCGTGATCGCCTCGAAATTATTGACGTATCAGGATACTCTGAGCTTGAAAAAACTGAAATTGCTCAAAAATTTTTAGTGCCAAAAACTATTATGGACAGCGGTCTTGAAGGCCGAGGCATTGCCTTTTCGAATGCTGCTGTCTTAGAAATTATCCGTGGCTACACACGTGAAAGCGGCTTGCGTAATTTGGAAAAACAAATAGCGTCGATCTGTCGAAAAATTGCTAGAAGTCTTGCTGAAGAAAAGCCTGAGTTTACTAAAAGTGACATCAAAGTCAGTCCAGCTCTTACCAATAAACTTTTAGGTGTTCGCAAATATGACGATCAATTTTATCACGCTGAGGCAACTAAAGGTGTCGCTTTAGGCATGGCTTACACGCAAGTAGGTGGCGAAATTCTAGCTATCGAATCTAACCTTATCTCTGGTAAAGGTCGTTTAGTTTTAACCGGCCATCTTGGCAATGTCATGAAAGAATCCTGCCAAACGGCTTATAGTTATATCCGCTCGAATCTAAAAGCCTTTGGTATCAGTGAAAAAGTATTGTTTGAGCACGAACTGCATATCCATGTGCCAAGCGGTGGCGTCCCCAAGGATGGACCTAGCGCTGGTATAGCCATCGTAAGCTCTATCATCTCCGCTTTGAAAAAGCAGCCGCCAAGCCCTATGCATTGCATGACAGGCGAAATCAGTCTTCATGGCAAGGTTTTACCTATTGGGGGCCTTAAAGAAAAAATCTTAGCTGCTCAGCGTGAAGGGATGAAAAAAGTCATCCTTCCAGAGAAGAATAAACTGCAGTTCTTAGGCCTTTCGGCAACCATTAAGGCTGGCTTAGAATTTGAATTTGTTGCTAATTACTCAGAAGTCTATCAGATTCTCTTTAACAAACAGGCAAACAAGAGAGAGAAAAAGCCCCATATCAGCGCCGTTCAGGATTTAGCTAGCTAGTCTAGCACCTACTCTGCGGATTTAGGGAATGTCCCGAAATCCGCAGCCATGCAATCGTAACCATAGCAAGATAGTTTCTGCTGAGTTTTTAAGAGTTAGTTTGTAATAGCAGCCTCGCATAAGACGGTGTTCTGGGGAGCTGCGCGCTCCCCAAACCCCAGCACCGGGAGAAGGTTCCCCCTAGGCCCCCTCCTTATGGTATGACCCGATGACATGGTGAACACTTTTGTCCGACGACATGGTTTACACTCC
>CALBMD010000060.1 GCA_937896265.1 uncultured Pseudomonadota bacterium | reverse complement strand
AGCCTGCTCGCCGCTAACCCGCCCATGAATGGACGGGATTGCGCGCCGGTTTTGGTTCAAAGGAAAAGCTTAAAAAAGCTAGTTGCTGCAATCCCCTTGCTTCTTGAACATCTCCTAATTAAATGCAATGCTGATATTTCATACCAATGGGAGAATCAAAGTGTCTGCACAACTAATCGTTATTGAAGGACTAATCGGTGTTGGTAAAAGCACCCTCACTCGCGATCTAGCTAAAAAGCTAAATTATCTTGTCTGTGAAGAGCCTGTTGCAGAAAACCCATACCTCAAACTCTTTTACGAAGACCAAAAAAGATGGGCTCTTGAAATGCAATTTTGGCTAATGAGCCGTCGTTTTGCTCTTCACCAACAAGCAATTGAACATATCTGGCGCACTGGTCAAGGCGTTATAATGGACCGCTCGATTTATGGTGATGCTATTTTTGCTGCTCGTAATTATCTCGATGGCAATATCGATAAAATTGGCTATCAAACTTATATGCATATGCGGGAAGTGATGTTCCGTTATTTGATGGTGCCACAAATCACTATCTATCTTGAAGCAAGTGTCAAAACCTGCGTTCGTCGCATTGCTGCCCGTAATCGCACTTTCGAGAGCAGTATTGGTCCCAAATACCTTCAAGGCCTTGAAGAACTGTATAAAGACTTATTAACAGAGATGGAAGGCAAAGGCTCCAATATCTTTCGTTTTGACTGGGAGACATTTCGCAGTGCTTCAGAAATTATCACTACCACTGGCTTAAAGGAATACTGCGGCAAATCTTTTGGCAACTATAAAACTATCGATGCTGCTCTGCAAGGAGTACCGTCATATCTGGAGCTCAATTAACTTTATTAGGCTGGGTAGACGGCGGTAGCGTCTGTTCAGCGGCCCCTGTTTGCCCAGACGCAGCGTGCCCAAGATCTGAAGATTGACCTTTGCGTAAGTAGTCGCTATAGGCTAGTAACCCTTGCATCTTTTTCACAGTAGCTTCTGAAACATTCAACCACTTCAGAACGATTTTGTATTCGCCACGAGTTACTCTCTTCACTCGCAGCACCTGACCCAAAAGGGGTTCTGCGCTCAAAGGAGGGTTTTTCTCATCCCAATTATGAGCATTAAACTTAAGAATCTTATTTAAACGAACTGCAGAAGAACTCGTTACAATAAGCCCTTCTGGCTGAATAGAATCAACAGAAATATCAGGAAGAAAATCCGATTCGAGCAACGACAAGACCATGGAATATTTCTGTTCCTCAGAAGGCTTGAATATCTCATCAGATGAAGTCAACTCTTTAACTTTGCGCACGAGCACATCGCTATTGATAGGTTTTAAAATATAGTCATCTGCACCAAGCTCAATAGCAGTTGCAACATCTTCTTTCCTGCCTTTTGCTGAAAGAATACAAATTTTATATCCACGCTGTTTTTTTATAGCTTGTGTTTGCTTCATGACATCAAAACCAGAGAGATCTGGCAGCCCCAAGTCAAGAATAACAAGCTTTAAGTTCTTATTATTATTCATGTGCTCAATAGCTTCAGCACCAGTACCAATTCCTTGAGCTTCGTAGCCAGCTTTTTGGAGAATGCGGAGCACTAACGTAAGATTAGTGATAACATCATCCACTACTAGAATCTTGGTCTCTGTCAAAAAAAAACTCCCCATTCACGCAAGTAGCGCTCTTCTCGTGTCTATAAACTGCAATCTAGGGGGATACTGTCACTATCGCAGAAAACAGAGTATGAACACAAGAACTTAATCATTATACCATCGAGCAATTTAATTTGTTTCCTATACATTCTTGCAGAGCCATTCTTTTGATTGGTAAATAAACATTTTCTTTTTATTAATAATTACAACTTATTACAACAAAACTTCAGTAACTTGTTTTGCTACGACCTGAAAGATTTTGCAAAACGTTCCACTTTTTTTACAGTGTAAAAAGAATCAACCTAGAAATAAATTTTTTGTGAGCTAAGAACATGGTCTTTGCATTGCTTCGGCACGCTTTGGTTTCTTGGTGTGTCATTTTTGCCGCTAGTGCAGTAGCTCATCCAATGAGTGGCATTGATCATGCTCCTTTATCTTCCAGACATATTCAGCCCTATCAATTATTTTTAGACAATGCCTTAAAAAGAGATGGTCTCTTTGCCACGGAAAAAATTGCGGCGTTTTTAGATAAATTACATGTTGATCGTAGCCAACTTGAGAAAGAATTACACGAAACTATCTTAATTGAAAAATTTGAACTAGATGTCGAAGGTGAAAACAAAGCAAAAAATAAAGCGAAAGAAAATAGTTTAAAACATGAATATCTCTTCACAATGGATAACTATCTTATTCCTAAGATGGCTGATTTACTTGAAAAATCAAAGACAACTACTGATCAAGAGATATTAGAGGGTCTCGCTCAAGATTTTGCTCGCGGCTACCATCCCTTTTTTACACCTAATAACCATCGCAGCTATTTTCCTATGGATGTCGATTTTCTTACTATGGCTTGGCACACCTTATTTCCTTTTATCTATAAGAAGATAAGTAAGCAATATGTCGAAGCTAACAATCTTATACTTAGTGAGGACGATTTACCTGCTGTTACTAAATGCCTAGGCAAAAATTTATCGGCGGGTCACTATCTTCTTGACGAGGAAAGTGAAGCGTTAAAAAAATGTGACTTTGATCTATCAACACTCAATCCAGGCGTGAGCCCTCTCTGGTTTCCTCTCACACAAGAAAAAATCACTCACATTCATGACATTGACTATGATGAATATCCACGTGACGGTGATCGTGTGAGCTTTAAGAAAGTTAACTACCGTGGACGTACCTCAGCAAAATTGCGTGTAAGCTTTATGCGCAATGGCATAGAAAAAGTGCTCAAACTCAAAATGGGACCTGAAACTCATACAGACCCTGCAGCAAGCAAGATTCTTGAATTAGTAGGGCTTAATCAAGACCAGATGCTTTATCGCCGAGAAATCAAAGTACACCTTGAAGACACAAGCTATGAAGAGTTTTGCTCTCTCTTTGCCAACAAATACGGCATTGCAGCTATTCCTCGATTTATCACCGCAAATGGCGGTAATAAAGGTGATGAGTGGGTTTTAATTAACGATTTTATTTTTGAACAAAGGCCAAGCTGGGAAACTCGTGTAGGCCCCTTTGATATTGTTGCGGCTGATTTGCAAAATAGAAGAGAGTTTCGTGGTCTACTAGTGCTGTGGGCATGGTTAGGAATGGCTGATATGCAGCCTATTAATTTTAAGATGCTACTTGCCAAAACTCCTGACGGCATGATCCCAAAGTTGAGATTACATGATACCGGTTTATCTCTTGGAGGCCCACTTTACATTCGCCATCCTCGCAATATTTTATCTTTTAATCAATTCTATAAAGTCAATCCGTTCCCAACAACTTTTTTAAAGAAGAAAAAGAACGGTGTCCGAATTTTTTGGAATGACTTTGGTGCTCGCAGAAAGAATTTCAAGACTTCTACATGGAGTGATCTTAAATGGATGGCCCGACAGATTGCAAAAATTAAAGAAGAAGATCTTCGCAAGGCTTTAGTGAATTCAGGCATGCCCTTAGCCGTGGCCGACCTTTTTGCAATTAAGCTTTTGATACGAAGAAACGAGATGATAGAGGCTTTTGATCTAAAGAATGAATTTCCAACTACCCCTGTACCTGACCTCAAAAAATATACACCAGCACAACAAGCTGATGGCTCTGAACTCAAGAATGGCCAACTAACGAAAAAAGCTCTGCCTGATCGCAATAATACAGCTGTATTGCAAGACACGTGGTTAACTTTTTTACCTAATATTTTATCCTTTGATATCGATGTCGCTAAGTGGCGCATTGCTGATACTGCCTATCAAGGCACGATTGGGTTACACGGCTTAACAGGGATTAAAGGAGGGCTATCGATCACCGATCAAACCAAGCCGATTACCTTTACCTCTATACCTATCGGTATTGGCGTGCAAGCTATTCTCTCAAGGCAGGTCTTACCAAACCCTGCTCTAGTAAATGCTGATGGCAAGATGCAGCTCTATCGAGTAGTCGATAAAATCGCTTTTCAGTTTGATCTTGATTCTTCTTTCTTAAAAAAAGTTCTCGACCAAATGCCTCATATTCGAGTATCTGCTGGGGTACAGTTTTATGAGAGAGAATTTGAGTATATCCACTTTAAAGATAGCGTTACTGAAGCTTATAAAAGTTCTTTTGATCTGCCTCGCATCCTGATAGATATCAAGAAATATGCTGCCTACCATCTCAAGCGCTCAGAGATGGTACGCTCCTATGAACGTCTTGGTTTTGAAGAGCGGGCTGGGGTCGGTGTATACTTTGCTCAGCCTTTCGATCAAACAGAAGTTAGTCAAACCATGGGTATACGGCGTATTCTGTCTTGGTATATCTTACGTGATGGGTATAACCAACTCCATACTTTCCTAGAAAAAACTAAAACAGCTTATTTTGGTGCCAACCTCGATATTTTTACCCTTGATTTGTTTATCACGCAACTGCCATTGTTTAGTTTAAAATTCGGTGTTTCAACATTTAAGCATCGGCTCACTGACTATGTTTTTGAGCAGCCAGAGATGAATCGTAAAGTTAGTGGCGATTTGCCAACTGAGAGACTTGATCAAGAATATCAAGCTCTTTGCCTTATTGCTCGGGGACTAGATGCTAGCTCTTACCCTTTTGTAAAAATGAACTTCCAGACAGAGTCAAAGGGATCTAATCGGCTAGCTCAATTTGGTGGCGCCTGGTTATTTAATAAAGGCAAAATGCATGCTTCTGTGACAACATCTGTTGTGCTGCCAGGTGGTGACAAACAATACTTTTATTTTCGATCTATGACCAAAAATCAATCTGTAGGATTAGACAAACTAGCAATCAATATTGATCTTGGTGATTTTCTAGTCTCTAAACGCAAGCGTACC
>CALBMD010000059.1 GCA_937896265.1 uncultured Pseudomonadota bacterium | reverse complement strand
CACAAGATCAATTCTGCGACAGCAGCTGTTTCCAAGCCTGCTTGATAGCGTGTTCTAAATCCACAGCTTTTGACTAAGTAGGGATGTTTAACAGGAATTAGGTCATGACAGAACGCGGTGAAGAGGATTCGTTGTGATCTGAGGCTCTTCGCTAGGACACGGTTTTTGGGTAGTTGATCTAAGCCGCCAACATTGACGTATAAGTCAGATTTTTTAAAAAAAAATGGCAAGAATGGCCTGCACCATCTGTTCAGTATCCGGTCAAGTCGCTCAGAAGTCAGTTTTATGTTGATCGTCGACCCGCGGCAACTATCTAGAATTCTGACAACATGGCTGCGTGGAAGCTTCGCCAGATAACCTAGAGATGTTCTGTGAACATAAAATACGTGAGCGTCTTGCCAATCCAACAGCAATGCCTCGGCGAATGCGGCTTCGACTCGAATCAGGCCATGCGGTATATTGCTGGTCATGCGTACAAGGCTAGTGATATCGAAAACTACCCGCTGCATGAAAGTCCTTTAGGTTCGAAAACGATCTTATTTTATTGGTTTTGAGCTAATTCATGAAATTAAAACCGACAATATCTGTCGTAATCCCCGCCTACAACAGAGCCCATATCATTGGATATGCGCTGACTTCGGTGTTGTCTCAGAGCGTTGCCGTCAATGAGATTGTTGTTGTCGATGATGGCTCTACGGATCACATTGAATCGGTCCTTGCTGATTTTCAGGATGCAAAAGCGCCACTGCTCAGAGTGATCAGACAAAGCAATAAAGGGCCGAGTGCCGCTCGAAACTATGGAGCGCGTAGTGCGAACTCCACGTTCATTTTATTTCTGGACTCGGATGATCGGCTTCTCCCCAATGCAATTCATCACCTAACGTGTGCACTGGCTACTAACGATCATGCAGATATGATTATTGGCGGTCGGATTACGATATTGCCTTCGAATAGACGGCGGCTAACGATAGCGCAACCTTTAGAGGACTGCAGGGTTAAAAATTATGAGGACGAATTACTCGCTAAAAGGCCGACGGTAGGTATAGGTGCGGCAATTATTAAAAAAACATTTATTCAATCGTACCCTTTCCCGGAGCATTTCCGAATTTGCGAAGATCAGATGTTCTATGCTACCGCTTTTCTCAAGGGGGATTGCCTAGCGATTGAGCAAGCGCTGGTTGAGATCAATCAGACTTGCCATCATAAGTTTCGAGACGCCAATTTACTTTATGTGGAACACCAAGCTGCCTATGAACATGCCCTTAACCAAGCTGATGACAGCTTAAGAAAATCACGTTTGCGAAAAAAACTTGCACCCTATCCAGCGCTCAGAACTTTTAGAGAGCTGCACCGAGCCGGTCAAAATAAAGCCGCGTTGCCCTATTATTTACATGCGCTTAGGTTGGCCCCTTTTACGGCGCTACATCTCAGCTATTTGCGAAAATTTGTTAGAGCGATTTTGGGAGTGCGCCACCCTGCATCTGTTTCAGGAACCAGGCCAGACGTTTAATTCACCGGGGAACAGCTTTCTGGATAAGGTTCGTGCAGTCGACAATTGCTTTGGCGATGGATGGCCATGTTTGTCTGACAAAGTATAATTTGATATTCTGTTCAAGTGACTGTCTATAGTTCTCTTCGGTCATGAGTTTGCGCAGCGCCTCTTTCCAACTCATAAAATCCAATGGGTCAATGTGAACGGCCAAGCCATGAGAGGCCTCTGGCATTGACGTGGTCGAAGAGGCAACGCAAACCTTCTCGTATGCTAAAGACTCGCTAATCGGTAAGCCCCAGCCTTCATAAAGGGATGGGTAGACCGTAAACATGCAGTGCCTATATAGCCAATCCAGGCTTGCGTCTGAAACATCAGGCAAGTGAAAAACTCGATTGGCTAAACGGCCATCCAATTTAAGTTTTCGCATCACTTTTTCTGCCCCCCAGCCCTTAGTGCCGACAACTACCAAACAAACATCCCTTATATCGGAATCGTTGTCATAAGATGCCCACAGGTTGAGTAAAAGATCATGGTTCTTTCGATCATTAATACTGCTGACGACCAGGACATAGCGCCGATTGATCAAGAATTCGATGGCAACATTGCCTGGATTTTTTGCATGGCTGATGGTTGCGTCCAACTGGACGACCTGTGAATTTATTGTAAGTTGCTGACTGTTCGCCAAGCGCTGTAACTCACTTTGGGTAAACAGTGAATTACAGATTACCAAGTCTGCACGAGCCAACGCCTCTAGGCACCAGGAAAAACTGGATCTTGCTCGCTCAGTATACAAATGCGGCAATACAATCGGCGCGAGATCATGACAAAACAGGGCTATCTTTAATCCAGATTGATTTCGCAACGATGAAAACTCATCTGCCGACATTTTTTCCCAGATATTGGCGATACTTAGGTAACAGTCATCATCAAGCCAAGGTTCGAAATGTCCACCGTTAGCGGGCCTGTATAAATGGGTTTTTTTACCGAAACGTTTTTTTAATGACC
Source organism: uncultured Pseudomonadota bacterium (assembly GCA_937896265.1). Classification (GTDB taxonomy): domain Bacteria; phylum Bdellovibrionota_B; class Oligoflexia; order Oligoflexales; family Bog-1112; genus CALBMD01. The sequence continues at coordinate 2,457 of CALBMD010000059.1, read as the reverse complement.
GTTTTAGTCGGCTAAACACTGATCGACGCTGTGCCCGGATCTTGTTGCCGATGACCTCTTGTGCAGTGACGCGGTAAAACCCCGTTGCTGAAGGTTGATTGATCAGAAACGCAACGTCTCCGTTATAACACTCCGACAAGTAATTAAAAACGGCGAATTCGACGCGCGGTATGCCGGTTTTGATTCCATTATGTATGCCGACGATACCACCTACATCAAGCACAATTCGAGCCATGGCATATTCTCTCGGAAGGAGGCAGGTTAAAATGTGGATGACAGCTTAATGTAACTTCACTGGAAATTGCGATGAAAAAAATCCTGGTCACAGGTGGCGCTGGTTTTGTTGGTCGCCATCTATGTAAGGCATTACTTGACCGTGGAGATCACGTCATCTGCGTAGACTCCATAGTCCCACTGACTGGTGGCATCTGCCCGTTTGAGGGGGGATGGCCTTTGTACAACCCGTTGGACTATGATCGTTTCGTTTTCATTAGGCAAGATTGTCGTGATTTTTTCTCGAATCCGCAATGGACTGATTTTGATGAGGTTTTTCATCTTGCAGCTATTGTCGGCGGCAGGGAGATGATAGAGCACAATCCTCTAGCAGTCGCTGAAGATTTGGCTATAGATGCCATGTTTTGGCGTTGGACACAGGTGCATCGACCAGGAAAAATAGTCTGCTTTAGCTCCAGTGCAGCTTATCCGGTGCGATTGCAACGTGCGGAATCTTATATGCTGCTGGCAGAAGATATGATCTGTTTTGACAAAGACCTCGGGGTCCCTGATATGTCATACGGCTGGTCGAAGTTGACACATGAATATCTTGCCAATATCGCGCATCAGAAGTACGGGCTGGACGTTGTGACCTACCGGCCATTCTCGGGCTATGGAGAGGATCAGGATATGGCTTATCCGTTTCCTAGTATCTGTCACCGCGTTATCTGTGAAAGCGGTTCTCAATCGATCAAGGTTTGGGGTTCTGGCGATCAAATGCGTGATTTCATTCACATAGAAGATTGTATTCGTGGGGTTTTACTGACCATGCATCAAATTCATGATGCGTCAGCGGTTAACTTATCGAGTGGGATCTTCACGAAGTTTAGAGACCTTGCGCGAAAAGCAGCAAATGAGGTCGGATTCGATCCGGAGATCATCGGTATGTCGCAAAAACCGGAAGGAGTTTTTGCGCGCGCAGGCGATACCATCAAGCAAAGGCAGATGGGTTTTGTGCCAGAAATCTCGCTTCAACAAGGAGTCGCTCGCTGTATTAATTATTTTCAACGAGCTGCGTCATGACGCTCAACCTGCAAAAAACGACTCATTGCAAATTCGGCATCATCAAGTTATGGCCCGGGGTACAGGTTGCTGAAGACGAAAACATACAGAGGATAAAACGTTCTGCAAGTAGTCTGAATATTGAGTGTGTTGAGCTTGACTGGCGGGGTCGGCTTATTGATGCACCCCACACGAAAATGACGGCAGACGACCTAGATTTCGTCATACACCTTCACTTTGAAACGCCCAAGGTCTACGATATTTTTTCTTTCTATACATTGTGGAATCCTCCGCAGTTTTTCCACGATTGGGGATATGCAAAATTTACTGACAACCTGCTCACGCATGATGATTATTTGAGTTGTGGTGGCCCCAAGGCCGATCAAATGATTATGAGACGGATGGCTGGAGATGCTTTTTTTTCACCAGATTTTTGTACGATGTACCATTCGCTATCGGAGCCTGTATTAGAGCCGACATTGGGATCGTTGAAGCTTTTCTATGTCGGCGTTAATTGGGAAAGGGTGAATAACGCTAAAGGCAGACACCATGATCTGCTTGTTATGCTTGACGAAAGATCGTTGATCAAAATCTACGGACCGACTGAGCTCCAAGGCGTTCAGGTTTGGGAAGGCTTTAAATCCTATGTTGGTGAGCTGCCTTTTGATGGCACATCTTGTGTGCATGCAGTTCACGATGCTGGGATCGGTTTAGTGCTGTCCTCCGAGGCACACAAAGATGCCGAAATGGTTTCCAACAGAGTCTTTGAAGCAGTCGCGGCGGGTACTATCGTTATTTCTGATGAAAATGCATTTATAAAAAAACACTTCGGGGATTCTGTGCTGTACATTGATACAGACCGCGAGGCATCCAACGTAGTCGAACAAATCGAAAAGCACCTTGCATGGATAAAATCATATCCTGACGATGCTTTTGAAAAGATTCGTAAGACTCAACAGATTTTTTTAGAAAAGTTCAGTTTGGACCAATCCATTGAGGCTGTTTATCGTTCATTGCCGACTCGTAAATCCCTGAAATGCAACGTCTTATCCGACCCCGATAGAAAAGCAGTGCCGGAGGCTGTGTGTTTATTCTTCTGTTTGCCTTGGGATAGTGATGCAGCTTTGGAAGAAATTTGCAGAACGATTAGACACCAGTCCTACGAAAATTTAACCAGCATTG
>CALBMD010000058.1 GCA_937896265.1 uncultured Pseudomonadota bacterium | reverse complement strand
TACATAAGAGGAGTCTAGTAGAAACATTGCATGTCTTCCAGCGACATCGCAAGAGAGCTTACCCCAGGCAGTTTGCTCCGTCCTGGATACTGCTGGATACTCAAGAGATTTTACCTCAGGAAGTTTGCTCCGTCCTGGATACTCCTGGATCAGCTACAAATAAACCACTTTGAGTATCAAAAACTGAAAAAACTTGTGCTTTTCACCGCAACAAAGACGTATTATAGCAGCTCATCACATAAGGAGCCCTCGTGTCAAACGCTACACCACGCGCCAAAAAAGTACCGAAGTCCCTAACCCATCATGGCCATACACGCATCGATGACTATTATTGGATGCGCGATGATGATCGGCAAAACCCTGAGGTACTTGCTCATCTTGAAGCTGAGAATAGCTATGCAAAAGACCTTCTTAAGCCTTACTTCAAAACCCACCAAGAGCTAATGACTGAGATGCATGGCAGGCTTTTGCCTCATATCAAATCCGTCCCATATTTTTCAAAGGGATATTGGTACAGTTACTCTTTCCTCGAAGGTAAAGATTACCCTGTTTATTATCAGCAAAAAGGCGACCTAGACGCACCTCTTGAAGTCCTGATGGATTGCAATGCACAAGCTAAAGACAAAAGCTTTTACGCTCTTGGGGATTTAAGTCTTTCGACAGACCGCCAATTCTTAGCCTTCTGTGAAGATACCGATGGGGCTCGTAAGTTCACTCTTTATATTAAAGACCTGACGACAGGCACTTTATTACCTGAGCGAATTGAAAATATCTCTTCCTTTGCCTGGGCAAGTGATCACAGCATCTACTATGTGAAAAATCACGCCAAAACTCTGCTACCTGACTCTCTATATCGACATGTTATTGGCACACCAGTCAAAAGCGATGAGCTGATTTATAAAGAAAAAGACACAACATTTGTTATGTCTATTGGGCTTAGCGAGTCGGAGAAATATTTATTTTTAACTCTTGATGCAACAGTCACAAGTGAGACCCGTATTCTTAGACGCAATACCCCAGGCAGTCCATTTCAAATTTTTTGGCCCAGAGTTCGAGAACATGAATACCATGTCGATCATTATCAAGACCATTTTTACGTCTTAAGCAATGGCTATGGTAAAAACTTTGGCCTTGGTCGCTGCCATGACAAGACTATTAAGAATCGAGAAGACTTAGAAGTAATCGTAGCTGCAACTGAAGAAGCCTTACTTGGTGAGTATTATGTCTTTAATAACTGGCTTACCTACGAAGAACAACGCAACGGCCTAGCTGGCTTACGCTATATCAATCTAAAAACAAAAGAAAATAAAGCTATTGCATTTACTGACGGGGTCTATTCGGTCTGGATCAGTGCTTTTCAAAACCGATTTCCTGAACAAGCTGACTATGCCACTCTTCGCATTGGCTATGCAAGCTTGAGCACCCCTGACTCGGTCTTTGAAATCAATCTAGCAACAGGCGATCGCAAGCTTCTTCAACAAACCGAAATCATTGCAAGCTTCCCCGCTCATGAATACCATGCTGATCGGCTATGGATTACGGCACGCGATGGCGTTAAGGTGCCCGTCTCCTATGTTTATAAACGCGATTTATTCCAAGCAAATGGCACAAACCCGCTTCTTCTCTATGGCTATGGCGCTTACGGCCATTCCATAGACCCTAGTTTCGATAACGAAGCTATTAGTCTACTTGATCGAGGTTTTGTTTATGCTATTGCCCATATTCGCGGCGGCGAAGAGTTAGGACGAAGCTGGTATGAAAATGGACGCCAAGAGCATAAGAAGAACTCATTTAACGACTTTATCGATGTCACCAAAGGGCTAGTTGCTGCTCAAATCGCCGCTTCTGATCGTATTTTTGCCATGGGTGCTTCTGCTGGCGGGCTTTTGATGAGCGCTGTTCTTAATGAAGCCCCTCATCTTTATCGCGGCGTTGTCTCAGGTGTACCCTTTGTTGATTGTTTAACAACGATGCTTGACGACACAATCCCACTAACTACTCAAGAATATGATGAATGGGGTGATCCTAATAAAGAAAAAGATTACAAATATATTTTATCATACTCACCCTATGATCAAATCAAACGCCAAGACTACCCAGCAATCTTGGTAACCTCAAGCCTCAATGACTCCCAAGTTGCCTATTGGGAGCCAGCAAAGTGGGTTGCTAAAATGAGAGAATATAAAACAGATAATAACCCTCTATTATTTTTATGCGATCTTGAAACTGGCCATGCTGGTAAGTCTGGTAGATTTAAGATGTATGAAGATGTAGCTACTGAGTTTTCATTTATTCTTTGGATAAATGAAAACTCACAGTTTTTCAAAAAATGAGGTAAAATACTCTTTATTAACATTAACAAATTAAATAAAGGGGTTACTGTGAATGCTATAATCAAATTGCTTGCGCTTTTTTTGTTAATGAGTAGCTGCTCTAATTATAATAATAAAAAAAAGCAGCAGGATAATCTTTCAAATGAACAAGACTCATCATTAGACAACAAGCCTCCATCAAACAAGCGTTCACTACCAGAGGTTAAAGCTATCACACAACAGTCAACAAAATTTGATGTTGAGTATGATAAATCAGCAACAACTTTTATTGCGTTTGTAAAAGCAACTTCTTTAACTAACAACTCTACCCTATGGAAAACAGAGGTCTATCGCATCCTTTACGATAAAGATCTTGAAACTGATGTTCAAGAAACCTTTTTCAAGTCCTTGAGTTTAAAAGGAAGTGTTCTTACCGCTATTGATGAAAAAGGAAGAACCTACACTCTTAATGCTACTACCGGGAAGCTTAATGAAATAAGTAGCAAACGCATAGAACCAAAAGAGATTAAACCTATCACACAACAGTCGAAAAAATTTGATGTTGAGTATGATAAATCAGCAACAACTTTTATTGCGTTTGTAAAAGCAACTTCTTTAACTAACAACTCTACCCTATGGAAAACAGAGGTCTATCGCATCCTTTACGATAAAGATCTTGAAACTGATGTTCAAGAAACCCATTTCGAATCCTTCAGCTTACAAGCTAATACTCTTACTGCTGTTGATGAGAAAGGAAATACTTATCGAATTAATGCTACTAATGGACAACTGATTTCCCAATGATTTTTTCCCACCCTGTCTCTTGGCGATCCTTCTCGACTAAGAAATCAGCTGCCCAAAGCAGCATCGCAGGGTGATTAGCATTATTCCAGCGGCTAGTATTCATAGGAATAGGGCGCAAATCCCAAGCCTTACCATCGATACTCCAACCATCAAACCCAGAGATAAGTGGATTTTTTGGTAGTCCTTGCATATCTTTTTGCGCAAAGACAAGGTTATGCCAATCAAGACTAGACTTATAAAGATGCTGCCATGCTTCAGTTACTCGATCATTAGCAGCCATGGCGGCAGTAAACCATCCTCTAATAACACTCCAAGGACGACTTTGCAGGCGGAAATAATCCGCTGCAGCACCCTCGGGAGCAATCACTGTCCGCACACTAAGAACCCCTGTATCATTGGTAGCCAAAACCAAATCAATTAAGGCTTGCCGCTCTGTCACGGTTAAAATTGTATTATCTCCCCAAGTATCAAGCAAAGCCCAAACTTGCCCTGCTGTTTCTAGAATCTTGTCAAGCACAGGCATAGGTCGATCCAAGCAATCACGAAGAATTGCTCGAGGAAAAAAAGGATAGCCTTTTTTACAATTCTCTTCGTATATAACACGCAGACTATCCCGTATTTTTCCTGCATAGGATTTTAAATCAGCAAGGAGATTCTTGTCCTGACCACAAAGTTTATAAGGGCTATATTCAAGCAGCCTAGCAAAATCTTTCAATACAACTACCGCCATAGCTGCAACCATCACAGATTCACCGTGTTCAGAACTCCATTGATGAGCCGGTGAGCCTATTTTTCCTGCTAAGGTATTAATAGCATCAGACCAATCGCCATGCTTTACCTTTGGTAAGCCGTGGGCTCCAAGCCCAACTACATGTTTGAAATAATGATAAGCTGCCTTAGCATGATCAAAGGGGCTACGACCAACTGCACCTATAGGAGCCTTGTTACTTCCTGGCGGGTAAAAAGGGATATCATGCTTGAAGAACCAATCCCAATCAGGCTTGGCTTTCATGACCTCAGTAAGACCCCAAAGAAGTGTTATAGCCATATCTGAGCGAATGCCCGAATGAGGGTTTACTTTTAAAGCCCCTGACCAATCATAAGGAAAATAAGAAGTTTTGCTATCTTGCAGCATCATGCAATACTCTAAATTAGACCTAGCAAGATCTGGCACAGCCTTACGCATACCAACTAGCGCATTAATAAAATCACGCATAGCTGTATGCAATCCCATTTCAAGATAAATAGCCCCCTGAGAGGTAACTACACGATCTGTCATCTTATCAAAGCTTGAAAGCGCTTTTAAATGGTATGCATTCTGAACAAATTCCTGCCGTAGGCGCATCCACACCAAAGAATCAGCAATGCCAGAAGGCACTTCTTCCGGATAAAGCTCATCACTAGGAGTAACTTTCATTGATGCTAGCATATTAAGATCAGGCTCTTTACTTTCACCAAAATCAAGTTTCAATGTAGAGCTTAAAGAGACGCTTGCATGAGGTGGTAATTCTAATCTATTTAGACATACCCAAGTTGGTCCATACTTATCATTGCTTCCCATCAGAATATTAAGAGAGTCGCGACCAGGGAAACGATCACTGCCAGGATTCTGCAGAGTGCCATAAAGATCAAACAGTTCATCAGATCTTGAAAATTCAATAATACTAGAGGCAGGATAGTAGTTAACCTCATTAACTAAGGCCCGAGAAGGCTTGGTGATAAAGTTTCTTTCGATTCGAAGACTTTTTCCATCGACAGATGGAACAACCTTTTCCTTTAAAAAAGATCTTTTTATAAAAGCGCGGTAGAGATGAAAGCCAGGAATGGGTCGAAAAATTTCTGTAATATCAGGTTTGATCACAGGCTGATAGTAGTTATTCCAAAGCTGATAGTGCCAAATACGAAGAGGCTTTGATGTCTTATTAGTAATAATTGCTTTATCAATTAAACTAAGACCTTCAGGTAGCAAATGATGTTCAATGCGCACCTTATCATCTTCACGAATCAAAATCGCATAATCAGGATGCACATATAATATAGCCTCTCTCTCTTTAACACTGCTTAAATTAGTATAGATTTTATCATCTTGGTTATAAATCAGCGCCCAGGCTCCCCAGCCGTAATTTTCTGCTCCACGAAAAGTTGAAACAATTTTCCCTTGCCATAATTCATCAATTCTATATCGATAGAGAGCTTTTCCCCCTATAACAAAGACTTGATCCTCAGATGCTGCATCAAAGATTTTAGCTTCTGGCTGAAGAGAAAGCGCATGTGATACATGAGCCTGCCGGAGAAAGAGCAAGATAAAAAAATACTGCATGCTGCTCCCCTTCGACTTAATTGTGAGTTCAACGATAGAAAGGGGTTTAGCAATTGAGCAAGAAAAATTTCAATACTTATTTAAAACAGGGAACTATCGCAGATTAGCGCCCATACAATAATCTATTTAATATTATAAATCTGAGTTCCCTGTGCCTTAGGATCTGGATCGCAATAATCGGATTTACTTAAATCACCATCACTAATTTTTTCAATTTTTTTAATTGTTTCTTTGATACGTTCTATCTCTTTACCCGCTGAAAGCGCTAAAGCCCAATCTTCAGATTTTTTAGCTATCTGTAATTTTGCCGACATGATTGCAAGTGGGTTATTAATTTCATGATTTAAAGTGGCAATGAGATTATTTTTGGCGCTATCTGCTCGCACCCTTAACATTTTTTGACGCAACCTTATTCTACTAAAATCGGCAAAAAGCATGATTCCTAAAATACTTGAAATTTGTAAAATAAGATTCACCAAAAGAGTAAATGGGTGTGGATCTCTCCTCTCAATGTATCCAAAATGGTGTAAGAAAAAAAATATAACAAGCCATAAAACAGCAAGACATAAGCTCAAAGGAGAGATAATTCGAAAATAAAACGCCAAAAATGTCGCAGGCAAAACACAAAGCCAACCTACTGAGGCGGAGTAAAGACCTTCAGAGAAAAGTATTCTAAGCGGAATAAAAACGAGAAGAACAGGAAAATAGAGGAATAGAGCATATACAGAATTTTTTGTTTGCCTTGTTTTATAGACACCGATTGAAGTAAAAAAAACAGACCCCAGAATACTTGCATATTCTGCTCTAATAAGACCGCAAATTCTTAGCACTAGAAAAACAAAACATATCGAAATTTCCATGATACCCAAATAGGTAATCATGGCCACTTCTGTTTTTTTTAAAATAGCAGCAGCTCGCTGATCGCTTGACAAACGATTATTTTCGCTTTTTGGCAACGACACGGTGAATATCCTCAATATCATCGATTATCTTATAAAGATTTACCCAGTTTTTTGAAGAAATAGCATTAGCAAAATCTTGCTCAAGGATTGCCAAAGGTTCACTTATTTGTTTAAGTCGTAAATTGCTTTGTTTTAAAAGCTCATTTTTTTCATCTTCAATTGCTAAGAATGTTGCATACTTTTGATATTCAATATGAACAATCCTAAGCAGCACTGCCATTACAACAATTACTGCAATATAATTAAAAAGAATATAAATTGGTCCTCTTGGCTGCGGAAATACCATATAACGATGAGCAATAAAAAAACCAATAAGTATTGCAATCAAGAAACCACTACTTAAGATAGCTGCTCGTTTAGACATCAAAAGATAAGCCATCGATGGAATAAAGAAAGTCCAAGGTACGCTTGGGCTTAAAAGCCCACCCTCGTCATACATACGCAGAGGAAAATCAACAAAAATGACCGATAGAATAAAATATTTACCGGCATTGACTTTGCCAGTCTTTTTGATTTCTTCTGGTTTTATTCTTTTGAGTGCTTCTTCTGGGAAAGCTGAAAATGAATTATAGGCTTGGTCTGCTAATAGATTTCTATCGGCTAAAAATAATATTCTTGGCTGTCTTAAACCATCTCGTTTGATATTCCATCGGGTTTTAAACAACTTCCAAGCAATTTGAAAGGCGATGGCGGTTTTACCTGTTCCGGTGGCTAAGGTTACTAGTATTCTTTCATTATCATTGGCGATGGCTTCCATTGTCTTATTAACTGCCAATTCTTGATAATATCTCGGCTGCCAACTACCACTTTTATCTTCAAATGGAATAGAGGAAAATTTTTCACGCCAAG